>NZ_DGRD01000044.1:0-36834 GCF_002390965.1 Corynebacterium sp. UBA4397 | reverse complement strand
CTGCACCCGTGGGCCATCTATGCGGTGGTGGGGTTGGCCATTGCCTACTCGACCTTCAGAATCGGGCGCAAGCAGTTGCTGTCCTCGGCCTTTACCCCTCTCTTTGGGGAGCGCGCCGTCAATGGCCCGGTGGGTAAGTTCATCGACATCCTCTCGATCTTCGCCACCGTTTTCGGTACCGCCTGTTCCTTGGGCTTGGGCGCGCTGCAGATTCAGGCCGGCCTGCAGGCCTCGGGCTTGATATCTAGCCCATCTGACTTTGTCGTCGTGGGAATCGTTCTCGTACTTACCCTGGCTTTCATCTTGTCTGCTATATCCGGGGTAGGACGCGGTATTCAGTACCTTTCTAATGCCAACATGGTTATGGCCGCAGTGCTGGCCATCTTCGTGTTCATCCTGGGCCCCACGATCTCTATCCTCAACCTCGTTCCAGGCTCCGTTGGCAATTATCTCAGTTCCTTCACCGAGATGATCGCCCGTACCGCCGAGTCGAACAACGGGGAGGCAGGCGAGTGGCTGTCTAGCTACACCTTGTTCTATTGGGCATGGTGGATCTCTTGGTCTCCTTTCGTCGGCATGTTCTTGGCCCGTATTTCGCGCGGGCGCTCGATCCGCGAGTTCTGCATCGGTGTACTTCTTGTCCCTGCGGGAGTCTCGACCCTCTGGTTTGCCATCTTTGGCGGTACAGCCATCCACTTGGAGCAAAAGGGTGAGTCCATCGCTGGCGAATCCACCGAAGAAGAGCTGTTTAATCTTCTTCACGCGCTGCCGCTGGGCATGATAGCCGGCATCGTCGCTATGGTTATGCTGGCGACATTCTTTGTCACCTCGGCTGACTCCGCTTCCACGGTCATGGGATCGATGTCCCAAAACGGAAGGGCAGTCGCTGCGCCTTGGCTCTCTGCCACGTGGGGAGCGCTCACCGCAGCCGTGGGCCTTGTGCTTCTTTTGACCAACGAGGATGCGCTGAGCAACTTGCAAAACGTGACCATCGTGGCGGCCTCGCCCTTCCTCGTGGTCCTCATCTTGTTGATGTTCTCGCTAGTCAAGGATCTCCGCAATGACGTGATCTACCTCGAGTATCGCGAGGCGCAGGCATTCCAGCGGAAGTTGGCTCGGGAGCGCCGCATCCACCGCGAGTACCAGCGTGCGCACGCGCTCAAGCAGCGCCGGCAGCAACGTCACAAGTAGCAGACCAAAATTCTTACCTGATCGTGCGCCCTCAAGGGGGGCTTCGATAGGCTAGGGGTCATGAGTGAGTCAGTAGTAGTAAATGTTGCATGGCCCTATGCCAACGGCCCCCGCCACATTGGACACGTGGCGGGGTTTGGCGTTCCCTCGGATGTGTTCGCGCGCTACCAGCGAATGCGTGGTCGCAACGTGCTCATGGTCTCTGGTACTGACGAACACGGCACTCCGCTCCTCGTCCAAGCCGATAAAGAAGGCGTGACCGTCCGCGAGTTGGCGGACCGCTATAACCGGCAAATCGTCACGGACCTAGCTCGGCTCGGCCTTTCCTATGATCTCTTCACTCGCACCACTACGCGCAACCACTACGCAGTGGTCCAAGAGTTGTTCCGGGGCTTGTATGAGAACGGCTACATGATCAAAGAGACCACCATGGGCGCGGTTTCTCCCTCGACTGGGCGCACCTTGCCAGATCGCTACATCGAGGGAACGTGCCCCATCTGTGGCGCAGAGGGTGCCCGCGGCGACCAGTGCGATAACTGCGGCAACCAGCTCGATCCCACTGACCTCATCAACCCGGTTTCGAAGATCAACGGCGAAACCCCGATCTTCGTAGAGACCGAGCATTTCCTGCTGGATCTGCCCGCAGTCAAAGATGCACTTGAGAAGTGGCTATCCACGCGCGAGGACTGGCGTCCCAATGTCTTGAAGTTCACTTTGAACTTGCTCGAAGATATGCGCCCGCGCACCATGAGCCGCGATATTGACTGGGGCATCCCCATTCCCGTCGAGGGCTGGGAGGACAACGGCGCAAAGAAGCTCTACGTGTGGTTTGATGCGGTCGTGGGTTACCTCTCTGCCTCCATTGAGTGGGCTTATCGCATTGGCCGCCCCGATGCATGGAAAGAGTTCTGGCAGAACCCGCAGGCCCGCCACTATTACTTCCAAGGCAAGGACAACATCACCTTCCACGCCCAGATCTGGCCCGCAGAGCTTTTGGGCTATGCGGGTAAGGGCGCCAAAGGCGGCGAGCTGCATACCTACGGTGACCTCAACCTGCCCACCGAGGTGGTTTCCTCCGAGTACCTGACCATGTCCGGCTCGAAGTTCTCTTCCTCCAAGGGCGTGGTCATCTACGTCAAGGACTTCCTTGCTCAG
Source organism: Corynebacterium sp. UBA4397 (assembly GCF_002390965.1). Taxonomy (NCBI): domain Bacteria; kingdom Bacillati; phylum Actinomycetota; class Actinomycetes; order Mycobacteriales; family Corynebacteriaceae; genus Corynebacterium; species Corynebacterium sp. UBA4397. The sequence continues at coordinate 34,488 of NZ_DGRD01000044.1, read as the reverse complement.
TTCGGGCCCGATGCGTTGCGCTACTTCATCGCCGTGGCCGGACCGGAAAATAACGACACCGACTTCACGTGGGACGAGTTCGTCCGCCGCATCAACAACGAGCTGGCTAATGGCTGGGGCAACCTAGTCAACCGCACCGTCTCCATGGCGCATAAGAACTTCGGCGAAGTTCCTACGCCTGCTTCTTTAGAGCCAGCAGATGAAAAGATCCTGGCTTTGGCGGAGGAGACTTTCGCCACGGCCGGCCAGTTCTTGGAAAGCTCTAAGTTCAAGCAGGCTATAAGCGCGGTCATGCACGTCGTCGGGGAGGCCAACGCTTATATTGCGGACCAGGAGCCATGGAAGCTGGCCAAGGATGAGACCCAGCGCGAGCGCCTGGCCACGGTGCTATGGACTGCTTTGCAGGTCGTCTCTGATTGCAATGTGATGCTCACACCTTTCCTGCCATTCACGGCTCAGAAGGTGCATGAGACCTTGGGACGCACGGGCGTATGGGCGGCGCAGCCCGTCATCGAGGAGGTCCTCGATGACATGCCGGTGGATCTTGTCGGAGTAGGTCTGCCGCCAGAGAATCATCCCTATCCCGTCATTACCGGTGATTACACCAAGCAGCAGGCCGTATGGCAGCGAGTCCAGGTGGAACCGGGAACGCCGCTAAACAAGCCGAAGCCGCTCATCACCAAGCTTGATCCAGAGTTGGGGGAGACCGGCCCCGAGTGGGCTCCGGTACTCAAGTAGGCAGGTTCTTAGCTTTCCCCGCCTCCTCAAAACGCTGCGGATACCTCGTGCTTGCGAGGTATAACGAGTGTTTGTCATAGGAGGCGGGTTTCATCTATTTGTAGGAAGGCAGCTTTAGAACATGGGCAAGTCACGCAACCCGCTAGCTTTCTTCCTCATACTCTTGGTTGTGGGCATCTCCTCGTTGAACTTGCGAGCGGGGATTGCCTCGGTTGCGCCGGTACTGGCGCAGATTCGAGAGAACTTTGGGATTAGCCCGGCCACCGTCGGAGTGCTCACCGCCTTGCCCGGCATTGTTTTTGCCATCATGGGGTGGTGCGCGGTTCCCATCGCGCGCAGGTCGGGGCTTTCCCTGACCGTGTTCGTCGGTGGAATAGCCATGCTCATTGGGCTGGCACTGCGCCCCTGGACCGGTAGCTTTGCCGGATTCTTGGCGCTGACGTTGTTGTTGGTAAGCGGAATGGCAGTGGCCAACATTGTCCTGCCCGCGTGGATCAAACAACACGGAAGAGTCTCCCAGATGGTTGTGCTGATGACCCTTTACACCTCGGTGCTGGGTTTATCCTCCGCCCTTGGGCCGCTGTCAGCCGTGGTGATGCCGACCTGGCGCGGTAGTCTCGCCGTGTGGGCCATCCCAGTGGGCATTGCGCTGCTGGTGTGGCTCGCCGTGTTGCCGCGGACGTGGGGCGACATCCCGCACGCCCCGCTCGGGGACGCGGGCCCTTCGGTTCCCATTATTAAATCACCAACGGCAGTGGCGATGCTGCTTTTCTTCGGGCTACAATCCACCATGGCTTACGTGCAGATGGGGTGGCTCCCGCAGATGCTCATGGACAAGGGCGTTTCACAAAGTACCGCCAGCCTGGCTTTGGCACTTATCGGAGCGCTCAATATTGTCGGCGGCATTCTTATGCCTTGGCTAATTGAGCGCCTTAATAACCTGCGCCCCGTCCCCATCTTCTTAGCCTTGTGCACCGCGAGCGGATGGGGCGGAATGCTCGTGGACGCGGCCGGTGCGCCACTGCTGTGGGCCGGGTTGATGGGAGTGGGGGGTATGTGCTTCCCGCTGGCCATTGCGCTCTTGGCAGCACGGACGAGAACGGCAGTCATGACTGCCCGGCTCTCAGGATTCGTGCAGCCGGGCGGCTATGTCTTGGCCGGAGTTGTACCGCTGGTACTTGGGGCCCTAAACAGCTGGAGCGGCAACTGGACCGTGCCGCTCGTGGTGCTTATCATCTTGTCCTTCGCCATGCTGGGCGCAAGCCTGGGCGCTACGCGTTCAGTATTCATCGATGACGAGCTCAATGGGCGATGAGTCAGGTGGAACACTCGCCAAGTTCGCTCAGTTCGCGCGCTCAGGGGTGCGCTCAGTGGTGATGGAATCGCGTGGGAAATCCAATTGCAGGTGGACTAAGCCGAGCCGGTGCCCGTCCTTGGTGTGGATATTTGGCATGCGGCCGGTCTCAACAAAGCCCAGCTTTTGGTGAAGGGCGATCGAAGCCTCGTTGTGGTCGACGATGTAGCTAATCATCGTTTGCACGTATTCGTCCTGCGCGGCGGCGTCGATAACCGCGCGCAGGAGTTTGGTGCCCACGCCTTTGCCACGCGCTTGGGGGGCCAGATAAATCGAATTCTCGACGGTGCCGAAGTAGATAGCGGGTGTGACAAATTGGAAGTACGCGGCCCAACCCAAGACGGCGTCGTCCTCGACTGCGACGAATAAGGGGTAGCCCTCTTCTTCCATGTCGCGCAGCCACTGCTCGCGATCGGAAAGGGATTCCTGCCACGTCACAAGGTTGTGCGCCGGTGTGGCAGAGGAAGCTTGGTTATAGATGGCGCTGAGTGCGGCGGCGTCGGCCAGCACGGCGGGGCGAATGAGCATGGTTTAAAAGACTACAACTACAATCGCGGGCATGTCTAAGAAGAAGCCTCGTCCCATTCCCGTGCCGGTAGAAGGCCTGAGCGCGCTGGTTGACGCCCATACGCACCTGGCCTCACACCCGGATTCGGACGCGGACGTGGTCTCCCGCGCGGAGGCGGCAGGAGTAGGCCGCATCGTCACCGTCGGAGACGATATAGAGGAATCCGCCGCAGCATTATCTGCTGCCCACGCTTTCGCTGATGTCTATGCGGCCTGCGCCATTCACCCCGTGCGCGCCGGTCAACTCGACGATTCAGCGAAGGAACGCCTGCGCAAGATGGCGGCAGATCCGCGCTGCGTGGCCATAGGGGAGACGGGACTAGACGCATATTGGATAGAACATGCACCGGAGACTACCGCGGACATGGACACTCAGGAAGAGGCGCTGCGGTGGCACATTGATCTGGCGGTGGAATCCGCAAAGACGCTTATGATTCATAACCGCGAGGCTGATGAGGCGCTGCTGCGAATACTGGCGGAGTCCCCGCAGCCTCGGGCAGTGATGTTGCACTGCTTCTCCTCACCGTTGCAGGTCGCGCGTGAGGCGCTTGAGCGTGGCTATATTCTCTCCTTCGCCGGCAACGTAACTTTCAAGCGCAATGAGGAGCTGCGTGAGGCCGCGCGTATTGCGCCGGCGGGCCAGTTACTAGTGGAGACCGATGCCCCTTATATGACTCCCGAGCCCTTTCGGGGCTCGCGCAACGAGCCGGCTCTAATCGGCCACACGTATCGTTGCATCGCCGAGGCCCGCGGGGTCCGGGTAGAAGAGCTAGTTCAAGAGGTCAACAACACCTTCGATGCGGTGTATAGGCTAGGTTCTTAGCAAATTCTCAGAATGTGTGACCAGCATCATAGTTTATATTTTGGCTGGTAGGCGGTGGCGGGGGCGATAAATGTGGCCGATGTTTCGCCTGTGAACTATAACGAAGATTGGCTCTCGACTATACCGGGATGTTATCGTATCGTTATTAATCGTTCGCCCCGTCTTTATAACTAGGCTGCAGCTTCCCCCTGGAGGTAGCGCCCGGCGGGGCATGGCACTGCTACTGAGTTCAACTGACTTCACCGAAGAGAGTTTCATGTCACCTGTAAACCAGATCAAGCGAATCAACAGCTCCCGCTCCCTGCCGCTGCGTCTTGCTACCGGCGGCGTCTTGGGAACCTTGGCAGTCGGCGGCGTCGTTGCCGTCACGGCACAGAAGGACGTCACCGTCGATATCAACGGTGACAAGGTTCAGCTGGCCACGTGGGCGGGCAACGTCGATGAGGCGCTGAACGCTGCTGGCGTAAGCGTCGGGCAGGAAGATCTTGTCTACCCGGCCCCTTCCGAGAAGGTCAATGACGGTGATAGCATCACGGTTCGCACCGCCAAGCCGGTGGCTGTCACCGTCGATGGCGTGCAGCAGAAGATGTCTACCACCTCCCTGAAGGTCTCCGACCTGATCGGTTCTTTGGGCAACGTCGCCCCCAACGCCGTCGTGTTGGCCGAGGATAAAAAGGTCGAAAGTGACGAGGCCGTTCAAGAGGGAATGGACCTCGAGGTCATTTCCCCCAAGATCGTGAAAATCAATGATGGCGGCAAGATCACCTATACCAACATCGCCGCTAAGACCGTGGGTGACATCATCAAGGACCGTGGCATCAAGGTTGATGATGATGACCGCGTATCCCCATCCTCGGATGCTCCCGTGACCAACGGCATGTCCATTACCGTGGATAAGATCGATACCAAGGTATTCGATGCAATCGAGCAGTTCGATGCCGATGCACACTATGTAGATGATAGTGAGCTCGAAGAGGGCAGCGAAGTTGTCCGTGAGCAGGGCGTCAAGGGCGAGCGCGTCGTTACGCGCAAGCAGGTAATGAAGAATGGCGCTGAGGAATCCAACGATGTCCTCAAGCAGTCCGTCACCGTGGAGGCCAAGCCTTCCATCATTGCGCGTGGCACCAAGAAGGCCGCCAGTGCCTCTGCTCCTTCCGTTGCCAACGGTTCTGTGTGGGATCAGCTCGTGCAGTGTGAGGCAACCGGAAACTGGAATATCAACACCGGCAATGGTTTCTCCGGTGGATTGCAGTTTACCCCGTCCACCTGGGCAGCTTTCGGCGGCACCGCTTATGCTCCTGAGGCATGGCAGGCCACCCGCGAGCAACAGATTGCCGTTGCTGAGAAGGTCCAGGCCTCTCAGGGCTGGGGCGCTTGGCCCGCGTGTACCTCCAAGATGGGTCTGCGCTAACTCCCTAAATACTCCACCCTTCCCGCTGGGCCATACCCCGGCGGGAGGGGTCTTTTGGTTCCTGCACTAGATTGGACTGCATGAGTGACTACGCGGCGGACCTTTTAGGTCCCACGGAGATTCGACAGCTTGCCAGCAGCTTGGGCATTACCCCGACCAAGAAGCTAGGTCAGAATTTTCTCCACGATCCGAACACCATTCGGCGTATCGTCAACGCGGCTGAGCTGCGCCCCGAGGACACAGTGGTGGAGGTCGGCCCCGGGTTGGGTTCTTTGACCCTGGGCTTGCTTGGCGCGGGCCACTCAGTACAGGCGGTAGAAATCGATCCCCGCTTGGCTTCCCAGCTACCGCACACCGTCGCCGAGCGCGCCCCCGGCCTAAGTGAGCGCTTAGAGGTAGTGTACAAGGACGCGCTGCAGGTCGATGCACAGGACGTGGACGCCCCCACCGCGTTGGTGGCTAACCTGCCCTATAACGTGGCAGTTCCGGTACTGCTCCACTTCTTGGAAACCTTCCCCTCTATCCGCAGGGTATTGGTGATGGTTCAGCTCGAGGTGGCTGAGCGCCTCGCAGCGCAGCCAGGCTCGAAGATCTACGGTGTCCCAAGCGTCAAGGCCTCTTTTTACGGCACTGTGTACAAGGCTGGAACCATTGGAAAGAATGTATTTTGGCCTGCCCCCAATATCGAGTCTGGCCTTGTGCGCATCGATCGCTTCGAGCAGGAGCCTTGGCCCATTACTGCGGAGTCCCGCGCCGCGGTGTGGCCGCTTGTCGACGGCGCTTTTGCACAACGCCGCAAGACCCTGCGGGCGGCATTGGCCGGCCACTATGGATCGCCCGCGGCTGCTGAGGAGGCATTGCGCGCTGCCGGCATCGAGCCTGGCCTGCGCGGTGAGAAGCTCAGCGTCGCCGACTTCGTGCGCCTAGCCGGAGTGAGGGGAGTAGAGCATGCTTGAGCCTGAGCAAATAGATTCTTTCCTCTTTAGCGCCAAGGCACACGCCAAGGTTAACCTCCACCTCGGGGTAGGAAACTCCCGCGCCGACGGCTTTCATGAGTTGGTCTCTGTATTCCAGTCCTTGGACGTGCACGACACCGTGACTCTAAGTGAGTCGGAAGGTGCAGCGCCCCGGGGCACTCACGTGCGGGCAATAAACGTGTCGGGACCCTATGCGGCAGGCGTTCCGGCGGACCAGAGCAATCTGGCGTGGCGCGCTGTCGATGCCGTTGCCACGCGGCTGGCAGAGAAGTTCGGCCCGCGCGAGCTGTCTGTCGTTGAGCTCGAATTGCATAAGGAGATCCCTGCTGCGGGCGGGATGGCCGGCGGTTCGGCTGATGCCGCTGCGGCGCTGCGGCTAGCTGATAGCTGTTTCAGCCGCGCCTACGATATCCGCTCCTTGGGCGAGGATGAGCTTTTTTCTCTCGCTGCTGACCTAGGCTCCGACGTCCCCTTCACTTTGCTCGGTGGCACTGCTTTGGGCACTGGCCGCGGCGAACAACTCACGCCGATGTTGGCTCGCGGGCGCTATACCTGGGCGCTCATCACCTCGAAGGAGGGGCTTTCTACCCCGTCCGTATTTCAGAAGCTCGATGAGCTGCGTAGCCAGGGCAAGGGGAGCTCACCCAGCCTAGATACTACGAGGGTGTCGCAGGCGCTTATCTCTGGTGATCCAGAGCGCCTCGCAGGCGAGTTGAAAAACGATCTGCAGGCGGCGGCCCTATCCTTGCGCCCCGACCTCCGCAAGGTTCTAGACGTGGGACAAGAAGCAGGGGCCTTGGCCGGAATAGTTTCCGGCTCGGGGCCGACCTGTGCTTTCTTGTGCCCGGATAAAGCCACCGCCGCAGAAGTGGTATTTCAGGTCACCATGGCTGTCCCGGGAACGAAGGGTTTAATATCTTCTTCACCCGGGTCCGGCGCCCACCTGATTTAAAGCTCAGGCGGGTAACGCCGGCGGTGCTGCCGCGAATTGCTTAGAGTACTGACATCTCAGTCGGCTGGTAGTCCAGCTCGAAGCGATTAACTTCCTCGCCCTTGAGGAGGTCAATGACGACCAGTTCCTTCTTGTTGGCGTCGGTGACGTAGGCGTATCCGTCCTCGGACTTGAGGATAGGTCCAGGAAGCTGCCACTCTTCGTTCTCTTTCCATTCAGAGATGGCATCAATTCGCTTGGTAACCTCACCGCTATCGGCGTCGATGATGTTGAGTTTGCCGTCGTTGGTGAGGACGAGGGCTTCGCCCAAGGGGCCACGTGCCAGGGAACGGAACCAGTAGGAAGATCCCAACTCGACCTTCTTTGTGCTGTAGTCCTCGGTATTGATGAGGGAAACAGACATGGGGTGCTCCTGCTCGGCATCCTTATCAGTCTTGTTATCGGCCAAGATGACGTTGGATTCTTCCGAACCGGCGGAGTTACCGGAGCGCTGGTAGCCGTCCTTGCCTGCGTAGGAAGAAACGTCGATCTTGTGGAACTCCTTGCCATCGAAGACTACGGGGCCATCTTCGCAACCGAAGAAGATATTACCGTTTCCTGCTGCAGCCTCGCCGTGCACGCCTGGGCACTGATCGGTCTCTGCAAGGACTTTTCCATCCTTGTCCTTGTGCTGGATGGTGTGGCGTTCGTCCTCGGTTCCCTTGGTCATGACAACGGATCCGTCCTTAAACGGTACCGCCACGCCGTGGTGGGCGGCACCGGATTCAAAGGTCTTGACATCCTTGGGGTCGGCGATCTGGTCATCTGGAATGATCTGAACAGTGCCATTGCCGTCAGAGAACAAGGCGGTGAAGCCGTCGTGAGAGACTACGTGACCGGCGTGGGGTGCATCGTAGGTGGCGTCATCGAGAGTCGGCTCAGCGGTGTGGTAGTGGTTGTGGTCACCGTGTGGCTTAGTGATGAGCCCGCTGTCGTAGGTGAGGAACTTGTCTCCCTTGGTGACCATGACGTGGCGCTTGTCCCCGGCGTTGGCTAGGCGTAGGAATGCAGGCATGTCCTCTTCATCGAGAACCTTGCCGGTCTTGGCATCATAGGTCTTGAGACCGCCCTCGTAGGAGATAACTACGCGGTTGGGCAGCTGTGCTACCTCGGTTTCGCCCTCGCCGGCTTCCATGTCGTCGTGGGAGCCGTGGTCGTGGTCTTCGTGTGCTTCCGAGGACGAAGCGGCCTCGGTGGGAGATGCAGAGGTATCTGCTGAGTTTCCGTTGGGGTTCGAGCAGGACGTGAGAAGTAGTGCAGTGCTCGAGACAACAGCGATCATAGATAGAATGGGTTTCTTCATGCCGGTCGATACTATTGATAATGACTTTCATTTTCAACATCTAGCGGAAATGGGGTACTAACCCCGCAGGCACTAGGATGGGAAAACGTTATGGCGAACCTAATTAACCTCGAACAAGTCTCAAAAACCTATGGCCTGCAGACGCTGCTGGACGGGGTGTCCCTCGGTGTGCAGACGGGAGACCGGATAGGAATAGTCGGAGTCAACGGCGGTGGAAAAACAACTCTGCTGGAGGTCTTAAGCGGGATTGAGCCGCCGGATGCCGGACGGGTATCTCATACCTCTGGGCTGAGAATGGCCGTGGTCACGCAGCGCTTTGAGCTCGATGAGGAACTCACCGTAGCTGGCGCCATCATCGAGCCCTTAGGTCTCGAGACTTATCAATGGGCCTCCAATGCCAAAGTCCGCGATGTTCTCTCTGGGCTGGGAATCGTAGATCTGGGTCTCGACACCCCAGTGGGTTCGCTATCTGGCGGTGAGCGCCGCCGCGTTAACCTCGCAGCGGCACTCGTGCAGGACCTAGACTTGGTCATCCTCGACGAGCCTACTAACCATCTCGACGTGGAAGGCGTGCAATGGCTGGCGGAGTACCTGGTATCCCGCAAGATTTCCATCGTAGTTGTCACGCACGACCGCTGGTTCCTCGACTTCGTTGCCTCGCGTACCTGGGAAGTCCACGATGGGAAGGTTGATATCTATGAGGGTGGCTACAACGACTGGATCTTCGCCCGAGCGGAACGAGCCCGCCAAGCTGAGGCAATGGAGCAGCGCCGGCAGAACCTTGCCCGCAAGGAGTTGGCCTGGCTGCGTCGTGGCGCACCCGCACGTACGTCGAAGCCTCGCTACCGCATCGAGGCGGCAGAATCACTCATCGCGGATGTCCCGGCTCCCCGCGACAAGGTCGAGCTCATGGCTTTTTCCAAGCAGCGCCAAGGCCGGCTGGTCATCGAGCTGGAGGATGCAACAATCACCGCGCCGGATGGCCGCACCCTAGTGGATCACCTCACCTGGCGCCTCGCACCGGGGGAGCGCATCGGCCTCGTGGGAGTAAACGGTTCGGGCAAGACCACCTTGTTGCGGGCGCTGGCCGGCGAGTATCCGCTCGCCGCAGGAAAGCGTATCGTTGGTCAAACCGTGCGGCTGGGCTGGCTGCGCCAAGAACTAGATGATCTTGATCCCCAACGCCGGCTTATTGACGCCGTTGAGGACGTCGCCACTTACGTCCAGCTGGGGCACAAAGAAATCTCTGCCTCCCAGCTGGCAGAAAGGCTCGGATTCTCTCCCAAGCGTCAGCGCACCCCCGTGGGGGACCTCTCAGGTGGCGAGAGGCGCCGCCTGCAGCTGACCCGCGTTCTCATGGCAGAACCCAATGTGTTGCTCCTCGACGAGCCCACCAACGATCTCGACATCGATACTCTCCAGGAGCTCGAGTCCCTTTTGGACTCCTGGCCGGGGACCATGGTCGTGGTCTCCCACGATCGTTACCTTGTCGAGCGCATTGCGGATTCTACCTACGCGCTTTTCGGTGATGGGAAGCTGAGCAATCTTCCAGGGGGTATCGATGAGTACCTGCGTCGGCGTTCTCTTCTCGAGGCCGAAAGCGGCAGCAAGGTACTTGATTTGGGTGAGAAGACAGTCGCTGCCAGCTCTCCGGATTTGGCGGAGCACAACTCGCCTGCCGCCAAGACTCTCTCCTCTCAGGAGGAAAGAGAACTCAAGAAGAAGATGAACGCGCTGGAGCGCAAGATGTCTAAGCTCGATAAGGAAGCCGACAAGGTCAACGCTGAGATGGCCGACGCTGCAGAAAAGGTTGATACAGAGGCCCTGACCAAGCTCGATGCCCAGCTCAAGCAGCTCAACGCGCAGCGCGAAGACTTGGAAGCCGAATGGATGGAATTGGGTGAAGCACTGGAGGGATAAGGCCTCCAAGAGGTCGTGTCCTCGAGGAAAGCTTGGCGTTAGCCCGTGGTCACACGAGGTGATGTAGAAAGACCTCTACTATTACGATGCGGTATCAATTCTGCCTATAAGGTCTATGTAGCCTGTTCACGGTGAGTTGCTTGTGAGAACGTGACAGGTATGAATACTCCACGCCGCGTCCTTAGCATCCTGACCACCACCGCGTTGGCGCTTGCCGCCTCCGGGGCTAGCGCCCCAGCGCAAGAACCGTCCCCTGCGGTTGCTGTCAGCCCAACAACCAGCCTACCCGCTGGCTCACAGTATGGGGAGCTGGGCAAGGAGCCACCTGGTGCTGTGGTTGCGCACTTGCCCCAGGTTGCTACCGATCTCGAGCAGGTTACCGTCGCGCACCTAGAGGCTTCGGGGCATTATCGCGACGGGGTCGCTGCCGACATTGCTCAAGAATGGGCCGCCCAAGGAGAGCGTGGGGAGCTTGAGTTCCACTCCGATGTCGGTGACGGCAATACCCACCTTGAGGAAGGCACGGGCAATGTTTATCGGCTTACTGAAGGCCAAGCCCAAGAACGCTTGAGCTGGTTAAACAACGCAGGCAGCGTCACACCCATGCAGGGAACCGGATTTGGTACAGCTGTATCTTATGATGGCGAGTACCTCTATCTGGTGGAGTACTTCCGCAACTAAAGAAGCGTTCGAGGGACTTCTCATCATCGCGTACCATGGGCGTCATGATTTTCATCAACGTACAGTTTCACGTCAAGCCGGAATACAAGGACACCTTTCTCGATGAGGTGAATTGGTACACGGAGGCCTGCAACGCTGAGCCGGGGTGCCTAGACTTCAAGTGGTTCCGCGACCCCCAAGATGAGCAGCGCTTTCTCCTCCTCGAGACCTATGCCGACGGGGAGGATGTCGCGCACGTGCAGTCCGAGCACTTCAAGCGCTCTTGCGAGGAGTTCCCGCAGTATCTGCTGGAGACCCCAGACATCATTAACTTCCGCATCGAGGGAAAGACCTCGTGGGACAAAATGGCCGAGTTCTCGGTATAGATCAACCCTCCGTATAGGTCCTTCCCACGCAGAAACCCGCGAGTGCAATCTCAAGACTGTGCTCGCGGGTTTCTCATTGATCGTTACGGGATCTTAAATGGTACAGGCCGTCGAGGTGCTCTTCTCGTGGTTGGAGTACTGCTCCAGCGCTTGCTGGAAGGCGAGGGCGTACTCATCGGCGCCGCGACCTTCCGGGTGCACCCCATCCGAATACAGCAGCGTCTGATCTTGAGTCGCACGGGTACACCAGTCGGCGATGTAGACATTGTCCCGTGCCTGGGCTTCTTGCACGACTTCGGTGCGCGCCGACTGCATCCAATCGCGGTCGCCGTAGGGGACAGAGAGGACGATGGTGTGGTCGCCGCCAATGGCGTCAATAAGCTCATCGAGCTGGCCAGGGAAGCCCGCGCCATTCGTACCAAACCCCAGGAATACGGTGGAGCGAAGAGCGCCAGACTGCTTCATTCCCTCGATAATAGGGATGGCGGCGGAGTAGTGCCGCGAGACATCTGCGTCGATGTAGATTCCAGGGAAGCGAGCATTGAGCGCCTGGCTCGATGCGAGCATGACGGAGTCACCGAGAGCAGTGATGTCGCTGCCCTGCGGAATCGGCCGGGCTCTATTTTCGGTGGTCGGCGGCGCTGTCACTGGAGGTTGCGGGGCGGTAGCGCCGGATTGGTTGAGCTCTTGCAACTTATCTAGTTCTTGCTCGAGCTGTGTCTTGTCATTCGAGTTGATGACCCCATAAACAACGCCGGCGATGCTTGCCACCACGAGAACCGGGACCACCGGCCACGCCACCTTGCGGAACGCAGCGTGAATCTCGTCGATGCTGGGACGGGAAGCCCAGTAGCCATTCCACGTCTTATTGAATCCGCCGCGACGGAAGGGATTCTCCACGTGCTGATAGGTAATTTCCGCCAAGAGGAAAGACAGCGGCAGGCATATAAGCCCGAGCAGTGTGGAACGGTCATGGGCGGGGTCGGTGTTAAACAGCGCCTTCAAAATCATGATCAAAGGCCAGTGCCAGAGGTAGAGGGAGAAGGAGCGTTGGCCGAACCACCGCATGACGCGGTTAGCAAAAAGAATGCGCAAGGGGGCGGTCTCGTGCAGAACGCCCCAAATCATCACAGCGCCCAGAATGCTGGTGAGGATCAATCCCCCGCGGTAAGTGAAGTCGAGGTCGGCACCCATGAGGAAAAGCTGGGCAACGAATCCGACCGTGGCAAAAAGCCCCACGGCACCGGCGAATGCGGAGATTCGCTTGTCGCCGATTGGCCAGGAGTCAGCATGCGGGTCGCGGTGCAAGGAGGTCACCAGGAGCGAAAGGATTGCGCCTATAAGAAGTCCAAAGGCGTGAGTATCGGTTCCGTAGTAGACCCTGGTTGGGTCATCGCCCGGAGTATAGATCAGCGCCATTGCGATGCCGGAGGCAATGGCAAGGACTAAAGCTAGAACAATAGGACCGCGGCGCGGGTAGCGCTTGGAAAGCAGGAAAACTGCGAAAATGAGCAGTGGCCAGATGACATAGAACTGCTCTTCGACGGCCAGTGACCAATAGTGGGCGAATACCTGCACCTCGTTCTCTGCGAAATAAGACTGCGAGGTGGCAATCTGTGTCCAGTTATTGACAAAGAACAAGGTGCCGAAGAACTGCTGGCGAATGCCCACGGCGAGGTCGCCGCCAATGGCAGAGACGAGCGCTGTGCAGATAAAAAGCACGATGATGGCTGCGGGCAGGATCCTGCGGAAGCGCCGCAACCAGAAGTCTCGCAGACTGATGCGCCCACTGACCCTAAACTCACGCACCAGCAAGGAGGTGATGAGAAATCCAGAGAGTACAAAGAACATGTCGACGCCGAGATAGCCGCCGGGCAGCACATCGCCGAAGAAGTGATAAATCACCACGGCCAGAACCGCTAGACCACGCACGCCGTCAAGAGACTTGACCTGGCGCAGGCGGGCACGCTTGTTTTTCAGTACAGCTTGGCTTTCAGCAGGAAAAGCCAGCGCGTCCGGCTCAGACGAAGCGACATCGGCCTTGCGCTGGGCAGGCGCAGGTGAAGGCGCCGAACTCTTGACCGCATCCTGTTGGGGGGCAACATCGCGCTGTTTGCGGGATCGTGTCTTCTTGTCAGCCTTCAACTGCCGGGCAGTGGGGGAGCCTACCGGCTGGGAGCGACGTGCAAGTGCCCGCGAAATGCTTCCCGCAGGAGAGGCCTCCGGGGGGACTTCCGGAACAGAATCCGGGGCGGCATCCTTCGCACCGTCTATAGGTTTTTGCGCTGGCGGCACCACGGTGGGCTCAACTCTGGGTCTAGCTGCGACTTCAGTAGCTGCCTTTGCAGGCTTCACCGCGGGGGCCGCAGAATCTTTTACCGGCTGTAGTCCTCGCTCAGGGTATGGAAGCTCCGTGGGCGCTGCAGGCCTGACAGCCTTTGGAGGGCGCACTTTTGGAAGCTGAATGCCTGAAGTGGGCATGGTTGATGCCTGAGAGGGAAGGGAAAAGCGCTTGGCTGCGACACTCGGAATCGAGGGGGTGGTGGGGTTAAAAGATGCGGTCCTATGAGGCAAAGTCTGAGGCGAAGAGGTTCTAGGCGCAGTCTTTCGCGCTGTGTCAGCCGGGCGAGAATCCTTGTCTTCGTCTGCGGCGGCAGGCACAGCCTTAGAGGCAAGCACTGCGTTCGATAAGGACTCAGCAGCGTGTGCATCTGTAGCGCGTGAACCTGAGGGGATAACGGTGGCTTTCGCTCCGGCGGCAGGAGCGTCTTTGCGCCGACGCGGCGGAAGCTTATCGGAGGGGGAGTTATCCGGATTAGGGCGCGCAGCTTTCCGCACGTCCGAGAGATCGGCAGTGGGGGAGTTCTTGGCAGGCAAAGTGGGGGAGGCACCTTGAGCTTTGTGTAGTTCTTGGGTGCGCTCAGCCACCTCTTTGGGGGTAGGAATGGGATGTGGCTCAGGCTTCTTCTGAGCTTGCTCACCGGAATCCGGTGCTGGCTTCTCATTTGTGGCGGACGTGCCTCGGGCTGCTGCCGAGTCCTCTCCTTCGGGATGATCCCCCACGGGCGCATAACGCGGGGCATCTGCGGTGCTAGACGCTGATTTACGGGGATGACCCAGCAAAGAACGCAGGAACCGCTTCACAATAATTCTCCCCAATACAAACTAAAAAATGACAACTGAGTAATGTTATCGCGCACTCAGAATAGATCCCTAAAGATAGGGGAGTGCTCCCCAGCCCCAAGTAGAAAGCGGGCTACCACCAGATTCTTGTAGTTAATACAGAAGCTGATTCTTATTCTTGCTCGGGGCTTAAGAGCTGGCGCAGTACAGTACTTACGCCGTGCTCGGTATTGGGCGGGGCAATGATGTCAGCTATGGCCTTGAGCTTCGGGTGGCCATTCTCCATTGCAATGGCCAGTCCGGCGGTGTGGAGAAGCTCGTAGTCGTTGAGGAAATCGCCAAAGGCCGCTGTTTCCTGCAAAGGGATACCGATTAATGCTGCCATCTTCTCCAGGGCGATACCTTTATTGACGCCCTGGGCCATGACATCGAGCCACACAGCGCCGGAGATTGCGACGTTGTGCTCGGGGACGGCGGCGCGGATGGGCGCGGCCACATGAGCCTCACTGCCTTGCGCACAAAAGACGGCAATTTTGATAACGCCTGTCTTCGCTACTTTATTGAGATCATCAACCCGGGTGAGCGAGCGGTAGTACTTGTTGATCTCTGTGAGGGCTTCTTCCCCGGTGCCTTCCTCCACGAATGCGGTCTCTGGCGTGCACAGAACAATAGTGTGCGGGACCTCTACCGTGGAAAGGGCGGAAAGGGCCGCGGATACGGCGGCAGGAGGGAGCTCCGTGGTGCCGATGATCTCATTGTCGTGGACGATAACCGCGCCATTCTCGGCGATGAAGTCCCGGCCCTGTGGGAACATCGCGCGCAGGGTGGCAAGCTGGCGGCCCGAAGCGGGGACGAGGATAGCGCCGCGCCGCGCGGCAAGCTCATTGAGTTCCCAATAATCCGGGGGTAGATTCCCCTCCTTATCGAGTAGCGTTCCGTCCATATCGAGTGCAATGAGCTTGGGAATCAAGACAACTACCAATCTATGATCCAGTTCTCTTGGTGAACTGCTTAGTGATGTGTAACACTGGGCTTCATGTCTCTGCAAGAAAAAGTTGAAGCACCAGTTCTGACCTACACCCGCCACCATACCGGAGTGATCGAACTCAATCGCCCGCGCGCATTGAACTCACTAAACCCGGAGATGGTGAGCATCATCGCCACGGCGCTTGACGCCTGGAGAGGTGATGATGACATCACCCAGATCATTATTCTTTCCAATAGCCCCAAGGCCTTTTGTGCCGGCGGTGACGTCCGGCATGCGCGCGAGGCCGTTCTAGGCGGTCACGTGGACGGGGTGGATGACTTCTTTGCCCACGAGTACGACACCAATGCGGATATTGGTGAGTACCCCAAGCCCATCGCCGCGCTAATCGACGGCGTTGTGATGGGCGGTGGCCTGGGCATTTCGGCGCACGGCAGTCACCGCATTGTCACCGAGAAAGCTTTTGCCTCCATGCCGGAGACAGCTATTGGATACTTCACCGACGTCGGCGTGGCACACATGTCCCAGCGCATGGTGGGCTCTCGTGGGGTGGCCTCGCCGGAGATAGCTAAGTTCTGGGCTCTGACCGGATACCGCATGTACGCCGCAGACATGCTGTGGAGCGGACTGGCAACCTCCGTCATTAGTGATCCGGAGGGGTTTGTGGCTGATGCTATCGAGCAGGGCATCGAAGCGGCCGTGGACAAGCACGCCACCGAGCCCGCGGAGCCAGCTCCCCTCGCCACGTTGGCGCCAGCCATTGAGGAGGCCTTTGCTCACGAGACGTGGCCGGAGATCTGTGCTGCTGCTCAAGCGCATCCGGACCTCGCGGAGTTGCTGACAAAGCTCACCGCTTCCGGCTGCGTGACGTCAATCGTTGCTTCGCTCGAGTTGTTCCATGCGGAGTCCGGGGAGGTCAGCCTGCGGGAGGGCCTAGAACTCGAAAAGGCACTAGGAAAGCTCATGTACCGCCGCGATGACTTCGCCGAGGGCATCCGCGCGGTATTGGTGGACAAGAGCTTCGATGCGAAGTTCAGCCCTGTCCGAGGTGAGGACGTCGACGTGGACTCCATTCGGGCGGCCCTTAATCCCCGCAGCTAGAGAATCTAAGGAAGCTGGGGTAACTCTATTCCGCGCAGGCGCGCATAAGACGCCCGCGCACGCTTTTCATCCACGCCCTGGGGGACAGCCACCGCGAGGGTCGCCGCGATGGCTGCCTCACTCGGCTCAGGTAGCGATAACTCCGGAGCGGACACGAGGACGAGTGCTGTGGTCTCGGCGTCGAGCGCGACACTGGTCAGGGAAAAAACGCCCAAGATAGGCATAGCCAGGTGCGGCAAGGCCGCTTGCTTAGCCCAGCTCAACGGCAGCCGGGGGCGTACCAGATCTGGAATCGCTTGATCGGCTCCGAAGCGGTGGAGATTATGCGAGGCCGCCGCTGCTGGGGAGCCCTCCAAGTTTCGATCGGCCCACGCCCAGGTGAATTCCTGTGCGGTAGTTGTGGCGATGACAAAGGCATCCGCCTCGAATCCTAAATCCTGGTTGCTCAGCCAGGCCTTGCCGCGGTCGAGGTCAAGCTGTGCCTGCAGGCCAGGATAGCGCCCGTTGATAAAAAGCTGCTGCTCGACGGCCATGTAATGGGAGTCTGCGAGCACGTGATAGGGGGAGAGGCCCCATGCCGAACCGTTAAGGGAAATGAGGCGGGAGCCGTCGATCGAATCCATGGGGCTAAAGCGCGCCGTGGTGCCATCAAAAAGCTGCATGTAGTCGCCGTTTATTTGGACAGTTAACTGTAGCTTTTCGGCAAGGCCGAGCAGGGCGGCTCTTTCATCGATGAGCCCGCTATAAGCCTCGATCCCGGCCATGATGCAATCACGCGGGGGAAGGGCACCGGCCTCGTAAACAATTGCGATAGCAGCGCGGCGTGCACTCATGGGCGAAGCAGTTGAAGCATCCCCGTCTTGTTCGGCGATGAAGATGGGCAATCCCCCCACGATGCAGCGCGCCGCTTGGACTAGGTATTCGCTATAGGGCTGAGGCTCTTTAAGCTCCGGGATGTCATAAACGTTTGTTGCGGAGGTGGCCCAGTGCCATGTCTCATCCTCGATGACTGCAAGCCGGACGCCGCGGAAGTCACGCGCGCCGCGGGGAGTATGAACCCGAACCTCCACGAGTTGGTTTACTTCTAATCCATTGCCGTCTGCACTCGCAGAGGCATGCTCAGCAGGTCCAGTAGGTTCAGTTGGGGGCTGCTCGGCACCAGCGCTCAAGAAATTGAACTCCACTCCGTGAATCTCGCCGAGGGAGGCCCGAAAGTCCGAGTCGATGCCGGCCTGAATGAAGGCACCTGCCGAGAGTAATTCGGCGAGAGTGCGCGGGGAGGCAGTGCTCATAGGATCTCTTCCTTAACTCTTTATCTCGACTGCTCTTGCTACTGGTTTCTAGACTACTGAAGTGCTACTGAAGTGCTACAGCCTCTTCATATGCGGAGACAAGAGCCTTGGTCGATTCTAGCCATGAGTAGCGCTGCGCCTCCGCGCGGGCGGCAGCGCCCATCTGCGCTCTGCGCTCTGGGGCAGATAGTAGTTCTACGATAGCCTGCGCCCAGCGTTCGTTCGGGGCATCTGCATCCATCAGCAGCCCCGTGCGGGAATCCTCAACAACGAAAGGAATGCCCCCGGCGTTGGTGCCGATGACAGGGACTCCGGAAGCGAAGGACTCCAAAGCCACAAGGCCGAGGGTCTCCGTGGCCGAGGGGAATACAAAGACATCGGCGCTGGCAAAGGCCGCGGCGAGATCTTCTCCCGAGAGGTATCCGGCAAAGTAGGTGTGTTCCGGGTCGAAATCTGCCTTGAGCTGTTGGAGATATGGACCGTCACCGACCATGGCCAGCCGCGCCTGCGGCAAGGACCGCCGCACCTGACGCATGACGTCATCAAGGCGCGCAAGATCCTTTTCTTTCGAGATTCGACCAATATAGGCAATGAGCGGGGCTTCAGGATGGTTTCCGCTGAGTAACTCGCGCATGCGAGGATCCTCCTTGTCCGGGCGATAGTTAACAGTGTCTACTGCCTTGGGCCACAGCTGGACGTTGCGCAGCCCCATCGACTGGGCCTTTTTAACCATGGGGCCAGAGGTACAGAGATTGACTGCTGCCTGATTATGTAGGTAGCGGATGGCGGCCGACGCTGCGGGCCGAGTCCAGCCGATTCCGAGCGCTTCGACGTATTCGGGGACGTTGGTATGAAAGCTTGCCACCAGCGGTACACGGTCGCGCCGGGCTGCGAATACCCCCAAAGCCGCAGTCCAAATGGGGTTGATAACGTGGATGACATCGGGGTCGAAGGCGCGGATTTTGCGGAAGAAACGCCACGTGGGAAACCCGATCCTAATCTCCGGATAGACGGGGAAGGGGATGCTAGGTATCGAGTTGACGTTGAAACCGGCATAGGAGGCAGGCGGTTTGCCTGGGGCGAAGACTTCCACCTCGTGCCCCAGCGCAGCCAAGTGCTGGAGGGTGTTTGTCAGGCGTGTGACAACGCCGTCGATCTTGGGGAGAAAGACCTCGGTGACAAGTGCAATGCGCATGAGTTCCTAGACAGCGCGAGAATCATGTGGAACCCCGGCTGCCTGCTCCTTGGTCCAGAGGGACTGCGCGGGGATTTTGCTGAGATCGACGCGGTCGGCGTACTTTATCGCTACCTCCTCGATTTCGCGCAAGAGTCCCTCAGACAAAGTCGTGGGCTTGAGGCCGAGCTCGAGGAAGGTCTTATTGGATACGTAGAGCTCGTTCTCCGCTGACTCTTTCCGTGGATTGGGTACATGTTCTATGCGCGCGCCGGAAAAGCGGGAGACCAGCTCGGCTAGATCACGCACGCGATGAGTCTCCGTCATCTGGTTGATGATCTTGACCCGCTCACCCCGGGCTGGCGGATTCTCTAGGGCGAGTTCGATGCAGCGCGCCATATCGCTGATGTGAATGAAGGCGCGGGTTTGCCCGCCGGTGCCGTGCACAGTCAGCGGGTAACCTACCCCGGCCTGGATGATGAAACGGTTGAGGACAGTGCCGTAGTCCCCGTCATAGTCGAAGCGATTAATGAGCCTGTCATCCCGCGATGTCTGGCTCGTATGCGTTCCCCAGATGATTCCCTGGTGAAGGTCAGTCACACGCAGCTCATCATTCTTGGCGTAATAGGCAAAGAGGTGCTGATCGAGCACCTTAGTCATGTGATAGACCGAGCCTGGGTTGGAGGGGTAGAGGATGGATTGCTCGACCTGCTTGCCGCCGGGGACCTCAACCAAGACGTCCAAGTAGCCTTCTGGGATTTCCATGCCGGCGGTGCCATAGCCGTAGACCCCCATGGTTCCCAGGTGCACCACATGGATGTCGAGCCCGGATTCAACGATGGCGGCGAGCACGTTGTGGGTAGCGTTGATGTTGTTATCTACCGTGTAGCGCTTGTTCTGAGAGTTCTTCATGGAATAGGGCGCTGCACGTTGCTCAGCGAAATGGATGACCGCTCCCGGTTCTTCCTCTCGGAAGAAATCAAGCAAGCCATCGTAGTCTTGGGCAACATCGATGCTGTGGTAGCCAATGCTGCGGCCGCTCACCTCCCGCCAAGCAGCGAGTCTTTCCTCGATGGAGGAAATAGGGGTGAGAGAATCAGCCCCTAGCTCCGCATCGATGCCTCGGCGCGAGAGGTTATCAATGATGGTGACCTCATGGCCCTGCTCCGAAAGATAGAGCGAAGCGGGCCATCCGCAGAATCCGTCGCCGCCCAGTACCGCAATCTTCACTGTTATGATCTCCAAAGTTCATGCTCGTCGTTGCACCCGGGGTGCACTACCGAGGAGACTTTTGGGCAGTACCCGGTACCGCCGCAAAAGCACCGGGTACGACAATACCCCGGCTCGGCTCCGTAGGAGAGCCGAACCGGGGTATTGGTGCTGAGAGCTAAGAAATCATGCGTAGACCGGCAAAGGCACGGTGAACGACATCGATCTGCTCATCTTTGGAGAGAGGCTCGCCATTCTCCGCGCACAAGTTGATGTGTTTCATCACCAGGCTACATGTTCCGATGTGGGCGTCGATAATGACTGACAGCTCTATGCTTCCAAACTCGGGTTCCCGGTTGCGAAATGCGTCAAAGACGGACTTCTCGACTGCTTGGTATTTGTGCCTCTCCTCT
This sequence comes from Corynebacterium sp. UBA4397, assembly GCF_002390965.1. Taxonomy (NCBI): domain Bacteria; kingdom Bacillati; phylum Actinomycetota; class Actinomycetes; order Mycobacteriales; family Corynebacteriaceae; genus Corynebacterium; species Corynebacterium sp. UBA4397. The sequence continues at coordinate 14,061 of NZ_DGRD01000044.1, read as the reverse complement.
TCCGACTGGTGGAGATTCTCTATCACCTGGCTGATGAAAAACAGGGTGGGCAGTGAATGTAATTCCTCATTCGTATCACCGAGAACATCCAGAACGAGTTTCTCGAAGAACTCGTTTATCGTGGCCTGAGGGTACATCTCCGGTAACTGAGTCATCAGTTTCTCGACGACTCCGGCCGCAAAATAGAACAAGGCACCCGACGCCGAGGAGAAGTAATTATGAAAAGTCCGCGGAGACACCCCTGCATTGTGTGCAATGTCGGCCACGGTCAGCGCCTCGGGGCCGCTTCGCATGACGAGGAGCGCCGCGGAATCGGCCAAGGCCTGACGGGTAGCCATCTTCTTGGTCTCTCGCAAACTAGACACTAGGCCTCCTTAACAGCACCATCTACGGCTAAAGCCGCGTCATTGTTCCCTTCCACCTTATCGCGTTGCAGCTGCTGCAGGGACTCGCGCTGGGCGGTTAAGGCTTCGCCCTCGATGTCGAGGTTGGGCAAGATCTTATCCAACCACTTCGGTAGCCACCAGGCTTTATCATCGAGCAGGAACATGGTGGCGGGGATGATCATCATGCGTACGACGAAGGCGTCGATAAGCACGCCTGCCGCCAAGGCAAAGCCCATGGTCTTGATGAAGGGCTCATCCATGAGCATGAATGCCGCGAACACGGAGATCATGATGAGGGCGGCGGCGGTAACCACTCGGGCACCGTGCTTGAAGCCATTCGAGGTGGCGTTGCCTGCAGTCTTGCCGTGGACGAATCCTTCGCGCATGCGGGTCACCAGGAAGACCTGATAGTCCATGGCTAGGCCGAAGGTCAGGCCGATGAGCATGATCGGAAGGAAGGACAGCAGCGGTTGGGGATCGTCGACCAGCCCAAACAAGCCTTCCTGGAAGATGGCGACAGTGATGCCGAAGGTGGCGGCCATGGACAAGGCGAAGCCGAGAGCCGCGATGAGCGGAACCCAGAGGGAACGGAACACCAGCATCAAGACAATGAACGCCAACCCCAAAACGATGGCAATATACGGGATGAGCACGTTGCTCAGACGTTCCGAGATGTCATCAAAGATCGGGGTGATGCCCGTGATGCCGAAGCTTGCGCCGGTGGAAGACTCGAAATCGGCCTGGAAGCTACGCAGTTGTTCGAGGGTTTCCGTGGTCTTTTCGTCGGTTGCGCCGGTAGTCGGAGTGATCAGCATTTGCGCCGCGTCACCGTTATCGGTGGTGGCGATGATCTGGGCATTGTCGACGCCGTCAGTGGAATTGAAGTCCTCCAATAGCTCTTGGAAAGCCGGAAGGCGATCTTGTTCAGCGATACTAGCGGCGTCAACAAAAGCGACCATGGGCGCGTTCTTTCCCTCGCCGAAGGCCTCAGCTGTTAACTCATAGGCGTCACGTTGCGGTGTGCCGGGCTTCGCCGTGCCATCGGTAGGCATGGCTAGCGCTAGGTTGGCGGCCGGAATAGCAAGGATCCCGAGCAGAACGACTCCGCTGATGAGGTGGACCCAGGGGTGGGCGCGCACGCGGCGTACCCACTGCAGACCCTTGGTGGGGCTCTCATCCTCAGGATCCGGCACCTTCGGCCCAGGTACACGTGCGGCGAAAATCTTCGTTCCCAGAAGGCCAAGCAAGGCTGGGATGAAAGTTAGCGCCACTAGGACGGCAATGATTACGGTAGCAGCTGCGGCAATGGCCATCGTGCCCAAGAATGGAATGCCGATTATGGTCAAGGCGGCTAGGGCGATAACCACCGTGGTGCCGGCGAAGACAACGGAGGAACCGGCGGTGCCTAAGGCGATGCCCATGGCATGGGCGCGGGTGGCCTTGTCCATCCCGCGTAGTTGGGCGGCCAGTTCCTTCGGATCTAAATCGTTGAGACCCGAGGAAGTAATGAGCTCATTGCGGAAACGGGCGACGATAAACAACGCGTAGTCGATGCCCACGGCCAAGCCGATCATAGACGCCAGCATCGGGGTCATCGAAGATACCGAGTCTGTGAATACCGTGGCTAACTGGACCCCGAGGAGGCCGACACCCACCCCGATGACGGCAGAGATAAGCGGCATGCCCGCCGCAATGAAGGAGCCGAAGGTGATGAGCAAGACAATGGCTGCGACAGCTAAACCGATGAGCTCGGAGGTCATGTTCATTTCACCGGTGGAGGCAAAAGCATTGCCTTGGTATTTCACCGTGAGATCGCTGGCGTCGTAGTCTTTGAGAATATCGGTGACCGAAGCCATATCCTCGTCCGTGATTTCCATCACCGACGGCGCATCAAAGACGATGCTCAATGTGCCGGTCCGACCGTCCGAGCTGAGTGGGGAGAGCTGTTCTAGGTTTTGGGTGATCTGATCTTGCGGGATTCCTTGGGCAGCCATCTGCTCCGTCATCTGCTGCTGCATACCTGCAGCCGCCAGCACGGGATTGACTATCGCATCTTGCTCTTTGAGTGCGCCCGTGTCCTGCAGGGCGGTGATCATCTGATCGACCTCGGCGCTGATCTCAGGATCGGAGAGCTTCTCTCCTGCGGGGGCCTGTACGACGATGCTACCCTCAGGGGCCTCCATGACGTCGCCCTCCGTGCCAAAGCGTTCCGCCATCTTGTCTTGCGTTATGGTCGAGTCCATTTCTGGCATGGCGAAGGAGGGATTCGGGGTCTTGGCAAAGGCACCCGCGAGTCCGCCGAGTGCAATAAGCACGATGAGCCAGAAGGCCAAAAATGGCCAGATCCTGCGATAGGACCAGCTTCCGAGCCTGTATAGGAACATTGACATATGTTCGGAGTTTCCTTGTTTCTAGTCGTCTATAGTCTTAGAGCGTGAAGTCTGATGTGCTGGTTTCTTGTGTGATCTTCTTGAAGCATGAGGCGCACTACCTGCCACCTTGCGCATTTTACGCAAATTTGCACAATGTGTGAAACAGCAGTGAGTGGTCTCACACCTTGGGTACGAAGTGATGCCTGGGGTGAAGCTGTTGAGGCCCCAAAGCGCCTATGTAGACTTCTCCTATGCTCCACGCCATTGCCTTTTCTCTCATGGATTCCATCAACGCCCTACTCATCGGCGTGGTGGTGGCGCTCGGCGTGATGCTGCCGCGCGGAAAGTATAAAAAAGTAGCACCGCTGCTCATTCTCGGAGATTGGTGTGGCGTCTTTGCGTTGGCGGCAGTGACCATGGTAGTGCTCGACAAGCTCAAGCACTACGTCGATGCTTTCATGGAGACGCCGATCCTCGGACTTGTGCTCATCGTCTTCGGTCTCGCCGCGGCTGCCATGACCTGGCTGCAAAGGGACGGGCAATCCAGCGCCCTGACCAGCCGGCTGCTCACGCCTTTGCGCTCAGCCTCGTGGCTCACCTTTGCCACCGGCTTCGTGCTGGGCGCCGCTCAGTCCATTACTTCCGGTCCCTTCTTTGCGGGGCTTATCTATCTTTCGCAGGTAGATCTCTCGCTCTGGCTGCGCTACGTGGCGCTATTTCTCTATGCCGCCTTGGCGCTCTCACTGCCGGCCATGGTCGCCATCTTTGTCGGACTCGTGCGTTCCTATCCGGAGAGCTGGGCGGGAAGTCTCTTTGCCCGCGCGCAGGAGAACAAGGAGAAGGTATCCCAGGTTGGAAGCTACGCCATAGCGATAATCCTCGTCATCATGGGCATCAGCATGCTCTAGGAAATGATGAGTCCCAGCCGTGGGCTCAGCTCATAGGCCCCCGGCTGAATTTCAAGTTTCTGAAGCGCATCGCGCTCCGCGGGGCTCAGCGAGATTATCCAGCCGCGTTTGGGATCTACAACTGGGGTTTCCACGCGTGAACTGGGGGAAAAATATGCCGAAGTGTCGCCTGCTTTTAAGATCACGGAGGCTCCTGTTCGTGCCATGTCCACCAAGTATTGGGCGGCGTAGTGATCCACGGTGACGATGACCATGCTCTCAGCCGTGTGCACCTCGAGCGCATCGACCTCTACGTGGCGGGCGCTGCCATCAGCGTGAGCTAGACGCTGCGAGGGCCGTCCGAGGAGCTTCTTTAAAGCCGCACCGAAATCCATAAGCAATGATTCTAGCCTTTGCGAAACTGTGCGCTTTTTCCATCTCTCCAGTCGTCACCAGACGCCGCAGGGCGGCGGAGCCGAGGTTTAGACTGGGCGCCATGATTGATGCACGGGATACAGCACTCATTTTCGAGGGCGGGGGAATGCGCAATTCCTATACCGCTGCCTGCGTGAGCATGCTTTTGCGCGAGAAAGTCCGTTTCGGCTGGGTTGGCGGTGTATCCGCAGGGGCCTCACACACCGTGAACTACCTGTCTAAGGACATTATCCGCGCGGAAGAATCCTTCACCGACTTCGCCCATAACCCCAGCTTCGGCGGGGTTGGTTCGCTATTTCGGGGTACCGGCTATTTCAATGCCGAGTTCATCTATGAAAAGTCGGCGGACAAGGAGTTGCCCTTTGACTGGAAGACCTTTCAGTCCAATCCCATCGACTTCGACATCGCCGCCACCCGCGCCGATACCGGCGAGACAGTCCACTGGGGGCGCGAGGATGCAAAAACTCCCGCAGACCTCTTCATGCGAGTGCGTGCCTCCTCTACGCTTCCGCTCATCATGCCGATGCGCGTTATCGATTCCGTTCCCTACGTAGACGGAGCGCTGGGGGAAACTGGGGGAATTAGCCTGCGCGAGGCCCAAGCGGCAGGCATGAAGAGGTTTCTGTTTATTGGAACAAAGCCACGCGATTATGTGCGGCCCCGAGTATCCAGAACGACAATGGTGCGGCGGATATTTTACAAGAATCCGGCAATCGCAGACGCTTTGATAGCCCGCCCTGCGCGCTATAACGCCTCTAAAGATGCGCTCCTCGAGCTTGAGCGCGAGGGCTCTGCCCAGCTTTTCTTCCCCGGGCACATGAACGTGGCATCGACTGAGCGCAATGTGGCCAAGCTACGAGCCAACTTTCAGGCCGGAGTCGATCAAACCGAGAAGGAATGGCCGGCGTGGAGAGATTTCTTAGCCGGCTAAGTTCTAATCGAGGGCTGAGGGGGAGAGAGATGAGCCCTTAATCGGCCACGAGGGTTTCGATAGTTAGCTCGGGGTGTTCCTTCTCAATGAAGGCAAGCTTCCACTTGTCACCGAAGAGCGCGATGAGCTCGCCGTCGGTGCGGGTGAAGATCTCCACCCCGCGCTGGCGCCCCAGCAGCGGTGCGGACTCGGCATCGGTGCGCCGCGCCACGGAGTAGGGGATAGGCTCGGTAATGGTTTCCACGTTGTACTCGATGTCCATGCGCGCCTGCATGACCTCGAACTGCATCGGGCCGACGGCTGCCATGACCGGGGCTGCATCGCCGCGAGTATCGTTGCGCAAAATCTGCACGACGCCCTCTGCTGCCAGTTGCTCCAAGCCCTTGCGGAAAGCCTTGTATTTGCCCAAAGACTTTGCACGCAGAATACGGAAAGCCTCGGGGGCGAACTGCGGCATCGGCTTGAATTGGACCTTCTTGCCGGAGTAGATCGTGTCTCCAGGTGCCAGGCTGCCGGCGTTAACCAGGCCGACGATATCGCCCGGATAGGCGGTATCTACGGTGTCGCGGGTGCGGCCGAAGACGGTAAGCGCGTACTTGGTGGAAAAGGAGCGATCCGATTGAGCGTGATGGACCTGCATGCCGCGGTCGAATTCGCCCGAGACCACGCGCATAAACGCGAGGTTATCGCGGTGCTTCCTGTCCATGCCAGCTTGCACCTTGAAGATGACGCCGGCGAAGTCATCGGTGACCTCGCGGACCTCGTCGATGGCGGTGGTCGAGGCCGCCACGGCCTGAGGATCAGACTCGCGTGCGTGAGGCGCGGGCGCGATGGCGCATAGAGTATCGAGGATCTGGTGCACACCGAAGTTAAGCATCGCGGAGGCGAAGATCAACGGGGAGGTGACGCACTGCTCGAAGAGCTCCTGATCGTGGATCGCGCCGTCGGCAGCGAGTAGCTCGGCTTCCTCCACGGCGGTATCCCAATCGCCGTCCTCCTTCGCGGCGGCCTGCTCCGGGGGGTAATGCTCCTCGGGAGCAATGGTGGAACCACCGGCGGTGCGGATGAAGTGAATGTACTCATCGGCCTCGCCGTCATCATTGATATGGGCAAGACCGTGGAAGTCTCCGGCAATTCCCACCGGCCAATACAGCGGGGTTGGTTGCAGCTGAATCTCGTTGACAATCTCATCCACCAGCTCCAGCGGCTCGCGTCCGGCGCGGTCCCACTTGTTGATGACGGTGATGATTGGCAGACCGCGTGCCTTGCAGACGCGGAAGAGCTTGAGGGTTTGGGGCTCGAGGCCCTTAGCGGCATCGATAAGCATGACGGCAGCATCAACTGCCGTGAGGACTCGATAAGTATCCTCGGAGAAATCCGCGTGGCCAGGGGTATCGACCAAGTTGATCATGAAGGGCTCGCCCTCATGGCCCTGGGGAGTATACTCGAACTGCAGGGCGGAGGAAGCCACGGAGATGCCGCGGTCCTTTTCCATCTCCATCCAGTCCGAGACCGTGGCCTTGCGGTTTCCCTTGCCGTGCACCGCGCCGGCCTCGTTGATGATGTGGGCGTGCAGCGCCAAAGCCTCCGTCAGCGTGGACTTACCGGCGTCGGGGTGGGCGATGACGGCAAAAGTGCGGCGGCGGGAGGCTTCAGCGGCGATACTCATGGCTAGTCATTCTAGCCTTTAGTACAACTATTTGAGCAATCTCGCTCGCCCTGAGGCGAGCCTTGTGGAAGCGTCTAAGACCACTCGGCGTTGAGCTGACGCCCCAGATCATCAAAGACCCGGCGCGCCACATTGATCTTTCTTGCGATGGGCCGTTGTAGGCCGAGCCGACGCCTGCTGTTGTAATACTCCCCGGACTGGAAGTGGATTCCGGGCGTGCCGGTGAGGAAGTAGGCCAAGTTGTCGCCGCCCTGTGAGGGCTTGGCAAAGGTCTTGGAGAGCAGGCCGGAATAAAGGGTGTGCATGAGCCCGGTGGAGTTTTGCGCAAAGCCGGTGGCGAGTACACCAGGGTGGAAGGCCACCGAGGCAAGGCCCTTGGTGTGCAGGTAGCGCGTGAGCAAGATGTCCCCCAGCTTGGCATTGCCATAGGCGCGCTCCGCGCTGAAGTCCTCCAGGGTATTAGGATCGGTCGGATCGAAGGCCGACATTAAGAAGTTGGCGATAGAGGAGGTCTGCACCACGTTGGCCTGCGAGGCGGCGAGCTTCTCGCGGAGCAAATAGGTCAGGAGAAAGGGGGCGACGACATTGACCTGCCAGGTGCGCTCGAAGCCATCCGCGGTCATGAAAGGGCCGTCAAAAATGCCGCCCGCGTTATTGCCTAAGGCGTTGATCTCCGGCAGAGCGTTGAGCTCGTCGGCGAGGTCGCGCACCTGGCCGAGGGACTCGAAGTCAGCTACGTGATAGGCGGCACCTACCTCGTCCGCAATGCGCTTGGTCTTTTCAGGGTTGCGCCCGACAAGCACCAACTTGTCTGCTGGGCGCCGCCGGCGCAGTATGCGGGCGGCCGCAGCTCCAATGCCATCTGAGGCGCCGGTGATGACGATGGTGCGCGGGCGAGGGTTCAAGGACGTGTGCTGCGGGTTGGTCATATTTGACCATCATAGGCACTTGGCGCGCGGCTGCACGGCTAAGTGAGAAATTCCCGTCCCGAAGATTTTAGTGGCGCGAGTGGATGCGATTTTGGGCTATCTCAAGCCCCTCGGTGACGATGAGTTCCGCAGCCTCGGCCGCTGTGGCAATGGCCTCGTCGAAGCCTTCGCCTGCGGCGACGGGTCCGAGGACATAGTCTGGGATCGAGGAGCCTTTGGGTGGGCGACCAATGCCGATGCGCACGCGCAGGTAGTCCCGCGTCCCCAGGCACTCGCTCAAGGACTTTAGTCCGTTGTGGCCGTTCTCGTTGCCGCCCTTTTTCAGCCGGATCTTATTGGGCGGGAGATCCAGCTCGTCGTGCAAGACCACAATGCGCTCGGCGGGGATGTCCACAAGCTCTGCCAGTGGCGCGATGGCGGTGCCGGAAAGGTTCATGAAAGTGGCAGAGCGCACCGCCAAAGCACGCTCGTTACCTAGTTTCAGCACGCAAGCGGTGGCGGGTATGCCACTTACTTGCTCTAGGAGATCTCCTTGGCGTGCGAGCACATCATCCTGTGCCATGTAGCCCACATTGTGCCGCGTCGCGGCGTACTCGGGCCCTGGGTTACCCAGCCCCACGATGAGCCAGCTAATGCCGAGGGTTTTCAGCTCTGAGGCATCAAGTTGCGGCGCTGGAGACTGTGCTCGCTTTAGCCCCCGTGTTCCTGGTGCACTCTGTGGGCCCCGGGCCAGCCGAGTAAAGAGGTTGCGGATTTTATCCCAGGTTGCGTTCATGGTGGAGAAGTAACGTCGCTTTCTCTAGGTACCAGCTATTCCTCCACGATTCTATGTCAGAGGGGAAAGCCCCGGGAGAAAGGGCAGGCGCAGGCCGCGGGCTACACTTGCGAATTCCTCCTGCGAAAGCCTCCCACAATCGGCGGGCAGTGCCCCGAGGAATTCCACACCTGTTACCTTCTCAAACTCCTTGAGATTAAGCTGCGTTGCGAGGTCTGGTTCGGCAGGCACGGATCCACCGACGAGCCCCAGAATGCGGATGCCACGCCTGCGAGCGGCTTCAACGGTCAATTCTGCGGTATTGAGGCTTCCCAAACCGGTGCTAGTGACAATGAGCAGCGGGGCACCTAGGCTCAGCGCGATGTCAGCGATGGTGGTCTCATCACTCAGTCGCACGAGGAGGCCGCCGGAACCCTCAATGACCACGACGCGCCCTGGGGCATCGAGCCCGCGTAGCCATTGAATGAGAGCGTCGCCATCGAGCTGGGGTTGCCCGGCGCGCCGGGCTGCGAGATTAGGGGCGAGGGGATCGGGGTAGCGGATCCATTCCCGGCCGTGTATTCTGCTGAGCTTGGCGACGCTCGCTATATCGCCGCTGCCACTCACCTCACCGGTTTGTACGGGTTTGATGGGCAGGACGTCGAGGCCGCGTGCGCTAAGCACGCTGGTGACGGCCGCGGTGACGACGGTTTTACCGATATCGGTTCCGGTGCCGGTGATGACGATGAAGCTCATGATTGAATCCTTTCGGCCGCTGCACAGATCGCGGCGCCGACTCCCGCGCAGATGCGCTGGAGATTTTCTGCGGTAGAGATGTAGGGCGGCATAACGTAGATGAGGCGTCCGAAAGGGCGGAGCCACACCCCCTGGCCCCGGGCGGCCATGGTTGCCGCAGGGATGTCGACTGGTTGCTCCATTTCTACGACGCCGATGGCGCCCAGCACCCGGACATCGCGCACCCCCGAGACGGAAGAGAGTCCGGATAGGCCAGCAGCCAGCGCGGACTGGCAAGCAGGCACCTGTTGTTCCCACGCTCCAGTGGCGATGAGATCCAGCGAGGCGCTTGCTACCGCGCAGGCCAAAGGGTTGCCCATGAAGGTCGGCCCGTGCATCAGCGCCCCACCTCCAGCCGGGCTGGCGATGGCCGCCGCCACCTCAGCGGTGCATAGGGTAGCTGCCAGGCTCATAAAACCACCGGTCAGGGCCTTTCCTACGCAGAGGATGTCTGGGGTTATCCCATTGGAGAGCGTGGCGAAGAGCTGGCCGGTCCGTCCGAAGCCGGTGGCTATCTCGTCCGCGATGAGCAGGATCCCGTGTCGATCACATATACGCCGCACCCCGGCCACCAGCTCGGCGTCGTGAAAGCGCATGCCGCCGGCGCCCTGGACTATCGGCTCGATGATGATCGCCGCGATCGTGGGGTCAATGAGGGACTCCATCTGGGCAAGATAGGTGTCTCGGTCTGCGGCAGAGCTTCCCCGTACCGGCGGTGCCGGTGCGAATACTTGTTGGGGGATAAGCCCCGACCACATGGAATGCATGCCGGTGTCAGGATCGCTAACACTCATCGTCTCGAAAGTGTCACCGTGGTACCCGGACTTCCAGGTCAACAGGCGCTTCCTTTCTGGGTGGCCGATTCCCCCCGAGTATTGCATGGCCATTTTTATCGCCACCTCGACGGAGACGGAGCCCGAGTCGGAGAAGAAGACGTGGGGAAGGCCTCCGCCCGTCAGCGCGATGAGCTGGGTGCACAGGCGGGCGGCTGGTTCGTGGGTGATCCCGCCGAACATCACGTGGCTCATAGACGTGATTTGTTTGGTAGCAGCCTCGACCAGATGGGGGTGGCCGTGTCCGTGAACTGCGGACCACCAGGAACTCATGGCGTCGACAAGCTCGGTGCCCGCAGCGTCGTAGAGGTAGACACCGTCCGTGTGGGTGATCTCCAGGTTGAGCGTGCCCGGTGGGGAATAGGGGTGCCAGAGGTGTTTCCTATCTACAGAGGTGGTGTCTATAAATAGGGGATCGGCACCTGCTGCGTTCTTTGCGGGGGTCGTGGCTTGGGGAATCAAAAACTTGCTCCTGAAAACTGTGGGTGATGAACGCTGTTCAAAAAACTTCTCAGCACTGACTATAGACCTGGCGGGAACGATGTAAGGTAATCGCCATGCAGAAAATTGAACAGCGTTCAGGGGTGGAAAAGAAGCATCCTGATTATCGGATAAGAATCTTGTCCTTGGTCAGCATCGAAATGTGGGAGCGCTTCAGCTTCTACGGCATGCAGGCCTTGCTGGTTTACTATCTCTACTTCGCCATTGCTGAAGGCGGGATGGGAATGGACCGCGCCAAAGCAACCGCCTTGGTGGGGGCCTATGGGGCTGCGCTTTATCTCAGCGCCTGGGCCGGCGGCTGGGTGGGCGACAGGCTCCTGGGATCCGAAAAGACGCTGCTCGGCGGCGCCCTGCTGGTCACGGCTGGGCATCTCATTTTATCCGGCATCCCCGGACAGATGGGACTCATCTGTGGGCTGGGTGCCATAGCATTGGGTTCTGGGTGCGTAAAAACTTCCGCCATTACGGTCCTTGGGTCCGAGGAAGATTCCTCCACGGGGGAAGCAAATGCCCAGGCGGGACCGGCCTTCCAATACTTCTATCTCGGCATCAACGTCGGTGCTCTCCTAGGGCCGCTGTTGACCGGTTGGCTGTCCAAGGCTTATGGCTTCCGCGTCGGGTTCGCAGCTGCCGCGGTGCTCATGATCATCGGACTAGGGGTTTATCTGGGGCTGCGCCGGCGGATGCTGGCCTCCTTTAGTCCCGGCATCAGGGCGCGTGTGGAAGGCCCGCAGCTGCGCCTGCCAAGCAACCGCAGGTGGCAATGGGCGGCAGGCATTCTTGTGGCCATCTTGGTGATTATCGTTGCGTTTCAGCGCGGCTGGGTAAGCGTCGATAGGGTCTCCAGTGGGCTGCTGCTCATCACGGTTCTTGCCGCTATCTGGCTCTTCGCGCAACCTTTGGCCCACCCTGCCGTATCTATGGAAGAAAAGGCGGCGGTACGCCGCTTCATTCCGCTCTTTCTTTGTTCCACGGTGTTCTGGATGCTGCAAGCCCAGACCTATGGAGTCCTCGCCGTATTTGCCCAAGAGAGGACCAACCGTTGGGTGGGAGACTTCGAGATTCCTGCGGCATGGGCCCAATCCCTCAACCCCCTATTCATTCTGGGCTGCTCGGTGCCCCTGGCATTTCTGTGGGCGCGCCTGCGGGGTCGCGCACCGCAACTGCGCACGACGATCGGTGGGGGCCTCATCCTTGCCTCGACGGGGTTGCTGCTTCCCGCTGCCTTCGTGCACGCTGAACAGGCGCCCCTGTGGGTGCTTCCGGCTGCCATCTTCCTCATTTCCTGCGGCGAACTCTTCATCGGCCCAGGAGGAATGGCAGCCACGGCTCACCACGCGCCGCGTGCTTTCGCCACGCGATTCTCCGCTTTGTACTTCCTCACTCTCGCCATAGGGATGTCCTTAGCGGGCCGGATCTCTACCTATTATGATCCGGAATCTTCGGCGGCGGAGCTGCGCTACTTTCTTCTCGTCGCGCTTATCCCCATGGCCTTGGGACTTATCACCCTCTTGAGCGCCCCTTCCTTCAGGCGGCGCTTCCTGCAGACAAATCCAGGGGTGGCTGCTCACGGCGCCGGTTAGGCGGCAGTGTGGTCTCTGAAGTGGAGAAACCAGGTGGGGGTAGTCCTGAATGCTTTGTCTGGCTGGCCATTCCAATTCGGACTGTAGTTCACGCTACTATTTACGGTTGAGTGCTGTATTACCCCCATGACATGCAAAGGATTGAATCACGTGACTGCGACCGCACATGCTGGCCATGACGTTTGGAATAAGCGCCTAGAACTAGCGCAGGAGATGATTCCGCTCATCCATCAGTTGCACCGCAATAACAACGTTATTGCCTCCATATATGGCCGCCTGCTGGTAGGCATCACGGACATCGACATCATCAAGTCTCATCGCTACGCGCGGCGCATCGCAGACCGCGAGCTTTCCACCGCTGAGACCCTGCCTATCCTGCAGGAATTGGCGGATATGAATTTGGGATCGGCCTCGTTGGACCTAGGCCGCCTTGCCACCGGATTCGCGGACTCCGGCTCTGCGGACCTGCGGGACTACCTGGAGAAGGAACTGGTCAGCCTCGTCGGCGCGGCGGTAGACAAGGAATCTACGGACGTCGTCCTGTACGGCTTTGGCCGCATCGGCCGCCTCCTCGCGCGCATCCTCATCGCCCGCGAGGCTGCCTATGGTGGAGTGCGCCTGCGCGCCATCGTGGTGCGTAAGAAGGGTGACATCGACATCTTCAAGCGCGCCTCCCTGTTGCGCCGCGATTCCGTTCACGGCGCCTTCAACGGGACCATCTCCGTGGATGCGGACAACGATGTCATCTGGGCCAATGGCACCAAGATCCAGATGATCTACGCTAACGATCCCGCAGACATCGACTACGAGTCCTATGGCATCAACAACGCCATCTTGGTCGACAACACCGGCGTCTGGCGCGACCGCGACGGACTGTCCCAGCACCTGCGCTCCCGCGGCATTGCGCGCGTGTTGCTCACCGCACCGGGCAAGGGCGATATCAAGAACATCGTCTACGGGATCAACAACGACACCATTACGGACGAGGACACGATCCTTTCCGCTGCCTCCTGCACCACCAATGGCATAACCCCAGTCCTCAAGGTCATCAATGATCGCTACGGTGTGGCGCACGGCCACGTTGAAACCGCGCACTCCTTCACCAACGATCAAAACCTCATCGACAACTTCCACAAGGGAGACCGCCGCGGCCGTGCCGCCGGCCTCAACATGGTGTTGACGGAGACCGGCGCGGCCAAGGCCGTTGCCAAGGCCGTACCGGAGTTCGAGGGCAAGCTCACCGGAAACGCCATCCGCGTCCCCACCCCGGACGTCTCCCTCGCAGTTCTCAACCTCGAGCTCGACCGCGAAGTAGAACGCGATGAGGTCAATGACTTCCTACGCAACGTATCCCTGCACTCTGACCTGCGCCAGCAGATCTCCTACATCGCCTCCCCGGAGATCGTCTCCTCCGACTTCGTCGGTTCCACCTACGCCGGAATCGTGGATGGCCTAGCCACTATCACTTCGGGCAACCACCTCGTGCTCTACGTGTGGTACGACAACGAGTTTGGATACTCCAACCAAGTCATCCGCATCGTTGAGGATCTGGCAGATGCCCGTCCCATCGTGTTGCCGCAGCGCGTATCCGCCTTAGAGCTCTAAGGCACACCCACGCATAGCAAAAAGCGTATCCCTTTGTAGGTAATGGTTGAGGCATTGAATCTAGCCAGAACCAACAAGGGGACGGTGTTCATGGATTCTGCTGGGGACTTTACCCTTGTTGAAGCTGACGCCTGAACCTGCACTGATCGGTGTCGTACCTGCGATGATGCTCACTGCACAGTCATAGTCCTGCCCATTGTTGGTTTCCCCACCGGGGTTTGTTTTAGGGGTGCCGGAAGTCGCCGTTGGGCCGGTTGTCCTAACAGCTAGTGCGTGTACGGGGGCTGCCAGACTACTGTCCCGCCTTGGCGGGTAAGGCGCCCGCGCTGTGGTGGCGCATTCGGATCATCCTCATTAACCCCGTCGTGGTAGTTACACAAG
>NZ_DGRD01000030.1:0-33735 GCF_002390965.1 Corynebacterium sp. UBA4397 | reverse complement strand
CCCATGACCGTCACGCTAAGGCACCGCCACGCGGTACGACAATCCCCAACCCGCACCCAGTAAGGAAAACTGTGGATAACTCACCCGCACCGCCCCGGTTATCCACAGCCGGGCCGCTTCGCCAGAACTTGGCAGTGCGGTAGCAAGGCCATCCGGCCTATCCTGAAGGATCGGGTCCAAGCGGACTTCGGTATTCTTCTGGGCTTGCCTTCTTGTAGAGGACAGGGCCTAGGCCGTGTATCTCCGCCAATCATGCCGCTGCTTCGTCTTTGGAGAGGCCTATGCTGCATAGCGAAATGTCCCCTAAACGGAGTCTCGGGTTTTCGCGCCACTATTTCTTTATGTCGGAGTAGGCGGTGAGTGCGGCCTTGCGGGATTCGCGCAGATCCACGATGGGCGTGGGGGAGAGCGCCGGCGCCCACTGGGCGATGTACTCGCCATGGGGATCGAACTTGCTGGCCTGGGTTTCTGGGTTGAATATGCGGAAGTAGGGCGCGGCATCATCGCCGCAGCCGGCCACCCACTGCCAGTTGAAGGGGTTTGATGCTGGGTCGGCGTCGACAAGCGTGTCCCAGAACCATTCCTCGCCGCGGCGCCAGTGAATGGCCAGGTTCTTGGTCAGCAGGGAACCAACGACCATGCGCACGCGGTTGTGCATGTATCCGGTCTCCCACAGTTCGCGCATTCCGGCATCCACCAGGGCAATTCCGGTCTCCCCGCGCTGCCATGCGCCTAGTTCGGGGGCGTCCCATTCCCAGTCGAAGGCATCAAATTGGCGGCGTACGTTAACCGTGGCCAGGTCCGTGTGGTAGTAGAGGCGGTGCCAAGCGAAGTCCCGCCACAACAGCTCGGATTGGAAGGTTTCGCCGTGGGGCTGTTCGCTTGCCGAAGTCCATGCCTCGCGCACCGAAACCTCCCCGAAGCGCAGGTGCGGCGACAGCCGGGAGGTGGCAGGCCGGGCCGGGAAGTCGCGTCCGGCAGGATAATCGCCCAGATCGAGCGCGGACAGCTTGTGGCGCGCTTCCTCTTCGCCCGGAGTCCAGTGGCTGGCGAGCTTTGCGGCCCATTCGGGCTCCTCAGCTTTCTCCCACGGTTCTTTCTCCGGCGCGAAACCGCCCTTGAGATTGGGGACGGGGAGGGGAGTGTCATCACGGACCTGATCCCGCGCCGCCTTAGAAAAGGGCGTATAGACCCGATAGGGATCGCCCGCCTTGGTCGTGACCTCCCAAGGCTCGACGAGGGTATGCCCCGGATGGGAGGCCACTTCTAGGCCCTTCTTGCGCAAGTGTGCCTTGACCTCAGAGTCGACCTCGCGCAGCGGGCCGTGATAGCGCCGCGTCCACGCCACTGCATCGATGGTGGCCGTGGGCGCTAACTCTTCTATAAGGTTCTCGAGCACGGCAGTGGGCTCGCCGCTCCGGCGTAGCAGGGGCACGCCGCTTGCAGCTAGTTGCGCGGCCAGCGCGTGCAGTGAGCGCTCGCGCCACCACTCGGCCGCGCCCCCGAGGGCACGGGTGCCGCGGTAGACAGGCTCATCGATGAAGAGGGCGATGAGTGGTCCGCGGGCAGCGCACCAGCTCAGCGCCGCGTTGTCGTGGAGGCGAAGATCATCACGGAACCACATGAGGCAAGTCATTCTCGCCGAGTGTAGACGCAATAGCGTCATTGGCGCGATTTGGAAGTTCTGTGTGTCCAGATGTAGTCTGAATGCCGAAGTTTGAACGGCTTTCAGCCGGACTCAAGTTTCACCGAAGACCGTTGGTCATCCATTGGATCGAAGGTCCCCACTCTAAGGGGCGGCCCACGCAGGAGACACTTGCGAATTATGTAGCGCTTTGCGCTGCTCGCCCTGTGCTCTTGCACGGGGCTTTTTTGTTGGGATGTTTCTCGGCATGGAAGTCTCGGCGGAAAAATAAGAGATGTTTTGGAAGGAGGCGAGTAAACAATGGCAAACCCGAAGAATACTGCAGACCTGGCAGAGCTGAAGGAGAAGCTGGCCGGTGCTAGCTCCGTCGTTTTGACCGAGTACCGCGGCCTGACTGTGCCTCAGCTGCAGGAACTGCGTAACAACCTGGGCTTTGACGTTGAGTACTCCGTCGCCAAGAACACCCTCTTCAAGATCGCTGCCGCTGATTCCGGCATCGAGGGTCTTGACGAGCTGCTGACTGGCCCGACCGCAATTGCGTTCATTAAGGGCGAGGCAGTTGATGCTGCGAAGGTCATCAAGAAGTTTGCTGATGACAACAAGGCATTGATCGTCAAGGGTGGCTACATGGACGGCAACGCTTTGTCTGCCGAACAGGTTGCGGCCATCGCCGAGCTGGACAACCGCGAGACCACTCTCGCCAAGCTGGCCGGTGCTATGAAGGGTTCTTTGGCAAAGGCTGCGGCCGTATTCAACGCCCCTGCTACCAAGGCTGTCCGTACCGTGGCAGCTCTGCAGGACAAAAAAGAAGCAGAAGCTTAAATAGCGCAGTTCATCTGCGTTTAACTACACAATTTATACCGCGAAGTTATAGCGACTTCGCACAGAAAGGATGGCCGTCATGGCTAAGCTCACCAAGGACGAGCTCATTGAAGCTTTCAAGGAAATGACCCTCATCGAGCTCTCCGAGTTCGTTAAGGAATTCGAGGACGTCTTCGACGTCGAGGCTGCCGCTCCGGTTGCCGTTGCTGCTGGCGCTCCTGCCGCTGCTGCTGCTGAGGAAGAGAAGACCGAGTTCGACGTCGTTCTGACCGACGCTGGCGCCAAGAAGATCGGCGTCATCAAGGCTGTTCGCGAGCTCGTCTCCGGCCTGGGCCTGAAGGAAGCTAAGGAGCTCGTTGAGAGCGCTCCTAAGGCTATCATCGAGGGCGCTTCCAAGGACGACGCTGAGGCTGCTAAGGCCAAGCTCGAAGAGGCTGGCGCTTCCGTCGAGCTCAAGTAATTTACTTGGCTTAACTAAGACTGACCCCGCATCCCTTTCCTGGGACGCGGGGTCGTTCTTCGTTTTAGGGCCGCATCTGTAGAATCAATCCCCATGTTGCCCAAGTCCCGAATTGTCTCCGTACTCCTGCTCGGCCTCGGCGTCGCGCTCATCGCTGCGGGAATTGTGGCACCCGCTTTCTTGAACTTCTCGCCCCGCATGCCGCTGGATCTGGACAAGACCACGTGGACCTTGCGTGATGATGACGCGCACTCGCAGGTCTTGGGACCGGAGGGCGCGCAGCCCTATCAGGGGCCGCTGACCTATCAGCTCAACATGGAGCTGCAGGCACCCAAGGGCGACGACGGCGTGACGGTGCGGGTGGGAGAGTCCACCATGCGCGGCGCGGGAGAGGGCTTGAGCGACCTCGATAACGCTAAGGTGTGGTCTTTTGATATGGACCGACTCACCGGTGCCAGCATTGGGAACCTGCGGCTGAGTGATACCCTTGCCAGCCCTGCCATCGAGATTCCCCTTGATGGTTACTGGCTGAAATTCCCGGCTGATGCCGAGCAGACCAATTACCCCGTGTTTGATCCCACGCTGCGCAAGCCGGTGGACGCGGTATTCCAAGAAGAGGTGGAGATGCAGGGCCGGACGGTCTATCGCTATCACCAAGAGATTGAGCCCACCAACGTGGCAACGCTCTATGCCGCCAACGGCACCACCACGACCTTCCAGAATGAGGACGGGTCCACGGAGCAGGGCTATCTCTATCATTCCGGCTGGCGTGACTACTTCGTAGACCAAGCCACGGGCATGCTCATTGGTCTCGACGTCAACATCGATGATTACTATGCCGATAGAACCGGTTTCGGGCGCGAGCAGGCCTTCGTATTCGACGGGCGTACCAGTGAAGAAGACGAAGCCGCGTTCCTGAGCCAGGCCGATTCCTTCCCGCGTCCCGCTTGGGCCGAGGGGCTGCGCTGGGCCAGCATCGGGCTGGGCAGCGTGCTGGTACTCATCGGCATCGTTGGCGCGCTCGGAGTCTTCGGGCGCCGGGGCTCGTCCGGACGTAAGAAGTAACCACTGCACGTTAGCCGTGGGAATGTAGCTTGAGAAAACTGCCACTGATCTGCGCGTCTTGTGGCGCGCGGTAGTACAAGTGGTAGGGTAACGCGTGTCCACGGCGCAAGCTCGCAGCGCTCCGCTGGCTCCCCGGATGGGAATCATGTGTTGCAGTGCAGCCGCCCCCCAGGGCCGGGCCAAGTACATGCTAAGTACGGAGCTGCACACCGCTGCGTCCGTTGGTTGAGGCTTCTTCACCGAGCGAGGTGAGAAAGCAAACTTTTGCCGGGTGAGATCTATGCCTTTACAGAATTGAAATTTTAGTATACTCTGTTTCTTTGCGCTGGAATCTGGAAATTCGGTGCACATTTAGCCTTTCGGGTAGGTGATGGCAAAGCCGACTTGACAAGGTGATTTTGTGCATTCTGAACCCAGTAGTTCCACAGCAGACCGAATGCTAAAATTACCAGCGGTTATGCTCCTCGTCGGCCAGGGCGGGGACAGCAAGCCGCGTGAGGTGCTGGAAGGACCCATCTTGGCAGTCTCCCGCCAGACCAAGTCAGTGGCCAATATCCCTGGAGCCCCGAAGCGATACTCCTTCGCTAAGATCAGCGAGCCTATCGCTGTCCCGGGCCTCCTTGATCTACAACTCGATTCCTTTGCATGGCTCGTCGGCACGCCCGAGTGGCGTGAGCGGCAGCAGGCTGAGCGCGGCGAAGACGCCCGCGTCACCTCAGGCCTGGAGGATATCCTCGAAGAGCTTTCCCCGATCCAGGACTACTCGGGCAATATGTCCCTGTCCCTGTCGGAGCCTCGCTTTGAGCCGGTGAAAAACACCGTCGATGAGTGCAAGGAAAAGGACATCAACTACTCTGCGCCGCTGTATGTGACCGCAGAGTTCATCAACAATGAGACGCAGGAAATCAAGTCTCAGACCGTCTTTATCGGCGATTTCCCCATCATGACCGATAAGGGCACGTTCATCGTCAACGGCACGGAGCGCGTTGTCGTCTCCCAGCTCGTGCGTTCCCCGGGCGTCTACTTCGATCAGACGATCGACAAGTCCACCGAGCGCCCGCTGCACTCCGTGAAGGTTATTCCTTCCCGCGGTGCGTGGCTCGAGTTCGACGTCGACAAGCGCGACACCGTCGGCGTGCGCATCGACCGCAAGCGTCGCCAGCCGGTGACCGTCTTGCTCAAGGCCCTGGGGTGGACCGAGCAGCAGATCAAGGATCGCTTTGGCTTCTCCGAGCTGATGATGTCTACCCTCGAGTCCGATGGCGTAGCCAACACGGACGAGGCCCTGCTGGAGATCTACCGCAAGCAGCGCCCGGGCGAGCAGCCGACCCGCGAGCTCGCGCAGTCCCTGCTGGATAACTCCTTCTTCCGCGCGAAGCGCTATGACTTGGCAAAGGTCGGCCGTTACAAGGTCAACCGCAAGCTGGGTCTCGGTGGAGATCATGACGGTCTCATGACTCTGACCGAGGAAGACATCGCCGTCACCCTCGAGTACCTCGTGCGTCTGCACGTGGGCGAGCGCGAGATGACCGCCCCCAACGGTGAGCAGATTGCCATCCACACCGATGACATCGACCACTTTGGAAACCGTCGCCTGCGCACCGTTGGCGAGCTGATCCAGAACCAGGTCCGCGTCGGCCTTTCGCGCATGGAGCGCGTTGTGCGCGAGCGCATGACCACCCAGGACGCTGAGTCCATCACGCCGACCTCGTTGATCAACGTGCGTCCGGTCTCCGCGGCGATCCGCGAGTTCTTCGGAACTTCGCAGCTCTCGCAGTTCATGGACCACAACAACTCGCTCTCCGGACTGACCCACAAGCGCCGCCTGTCGGCGCTGGGCCCTGGCGGCCTCTCCCGCGAGCGTGCGGGCATCGAGGTCCGAGACGTGCACGCCTCGCACTACGGCCGCATGTGTCCGATTGAGACCCCGGAAGGCCCGAACATTGGTCTTATCGGTTCGCTTGCTTCCTACGCACGCGTCAACGCTTTTGGCTTCATCGAGACGCCTTATCGCAAGGTCATTGACGGCTGCGTTACCGATCAGGTTGATTACCTGACCGCTGATGAAGAAGATCGCTTCGCCATTGCGCAGGCAGAGATCGAAAAGGACGCGGAGGGCAATATCACCGCCGACCGCGTCGAGGTCCGCCTCAAGGACGGGGACATCGGAGTCACCGCCGCGGCCAACGTTGATTATGTTGACGTTTCCCCGCGCCAGATGGTTTCCGTGGGCACCGCCATGATTCCGTTCTTGGAGCACGACGACGCAAACCGTGCCCTGATGGGTGCGAACATGCAGAAGCAGGCCGTGCCGCTGGTGCGTTCTGAGGCTCCGCTGGTTGGTACCGGCATGGAGCAGCGCGCTGCCTACGACGCAGGCGATCTTGTCATCACCCCGAAGTCTGGCGTGGTGGAGAATGTCAGCGCCGATCTCATCACCGTCATGGATGATGAGGGTCAGCGTGATACCTATATGCTGCGCAAGTTCGAGCGCACCAACCAGGGCACCAACTACAACCAGACTCCGTTGGTCTCCTTGGGCCAGCGCGTCGAGGCCGGCCAGGTCTTGGCTGATGGTCCTGGTACCCACAATGGTGAGATGTCTCTGGGCCGTAACCTCCTGGTTGCCTTCATGCCTTGGGAAGGTCACAACTACGAGGACGCCATCATCTTGAACCAGCGCATTGTGGAAGAGGACGTTTTGACCTCCATCCACATTGAGGAGCACGAGATTGATGCTCGTGACACCAAGCTGGGCGCGGAAGAGATCACCCGGGAAATCCCGAATGTCTCCGATGATGTTTTGCGCGATCTTGATGAGCGCGGCATCGTCCGCATTGGTGCTGACGTACGCGCCGGCGACATCCTGGTTGGTAAGGTCACCCCGAAGGGCGAGACAGAGCTCACCCCGGAGGAGCGCCTGCTGCGCGCCATCTTCGGTGAGAAGGCTCGCGAGGTCCGCGATACCTCGATGAAGGTACCCCACGGTGAGAACGGCAAGGTTATCGGCGTTGCGCACTTCTCCCGCGAGGACGATGATGACCTGGCTCCTGGCGTCAACGAGATGATCCGCGTTTATGTGGCTCAGAAGCGCAAGATCCAGGACGGCGACAAGATGGCCGGACGCCACGGTAACAAGGGTGTCGTGGGCAAGATTCTTCCTCCGGAAGATATGCCCTTCATGGCTGACGGAACCCCCGTTGACATCATCTTGAACACGCACGGTGTTCCGCGTCGTATGAACATCGGCCAGGTTCTCGAGGTTCACCTCGGCTGGCTGGCTCACGCAGGCTGGAAGGTCGACGTTGAGGATCCAGCAAATGCCGACCTTCTCAAGACCCTCCCCGAGGAGCTCTACGAGGTTCCCGCCGATTCCTTGACCGCCACCCCGGTCTTCGACGGAGCTTCCAACGAGGAGATTGCACGCCTTCTGGCTTCCTCCAAGCCCAACCGTGATGGTGACGTCTTGGTTGATGAGCACGGCAAGGCGCAGCTTTTCGACGGCCGTTCGGGCGAGCCCTACATGTACCCGGTCTCCGTTGGTTACATGTACATGCTCAAGCTGCACCACCTCGTCGACGAGAAGATCCACGCTCGTTCCACCGGTCCTTATTCCATGATTACCCAGCAGCCGCTGGGAGGTAAGGCGCAGTTCGGCGGCCAGCGCTTCGGTGAGATGGAGGTGTGGGCGATGCAGGCTTATGGTGCCGCCTACACCCTGCAGGAGCTGCTCACCATCAAGTCGGATGACGTGGTTGGCCGTGTCAAGGTCTATGAGGCCATTGTCAAGGGCGAGAACATTCCGGATCCGGGCATCCCCGAGTCCTTCAAGGTCTTGCTCAAGGAGCTGCAGTCCCTGTGCCTCAACGTCGAGGTTCTCTCGACTGACGGCACCCCGATGGAACTGTCCGGTTCTGATGACGATGACATGGAAAGCCCCTCGCTCGGTATCAACCTCTCGCGCGACGAGCGTTCCGACGCCGACATCGCTTAAGTGTCTACTTCGGTCCGGGTGGCAGGCCACGCGCTTTGCACCCCGGGCATCACGAATTTTTCTTAGAAAGCCATCAATTCCTCATTCATAGAGGATGAAAGGGAGACATTACGTGTTTGACGTAAATCTCTTCGACGAGCTCCGCATCGGTCTGGCCACCGCTGATGACATTCGTCGCTGGTCAAAGGGCGAGGTTAAGAAGCCCGAGACCATCAACTACCGCACCCTGAAGCCGGAGAAGGACGGCCTGTTCTGCGAGCGCATCTTCGGACCTACGCGCGACTGGGAGTGTGCTTGTGGCAAGTACAAGCGCGTCCGTTACAAGGGCATCATCTGCGAGCGCTGTGGCGTCGAGGTCACCAAGTCCAAGGTGCGCCGCGAGCGCATGGGCCACATCGAGCTTGCCGCTCCTGTGACCCACATCTGGTACTTCAAGGGCGTTCCCTCGCGCTTGGGCTACCTGTTGGATCTCGCTCCTAAGAACCTCGAGCGCATCATCTACTTCGCCGCCAACATCATCACCTCGGTCGATGAAGAGGCTCGCCATAACGATCAGTCCACCCTCGAGGCAGAAATGCTGCTCGAGAAGAAGGACGTTCAGGATGACACCGAGGCGGAGATCGCAGAGCGCGCTGCCAAGCTCGAGTCCGATCTGGCTGAGCTAGAGGCCGCTGGTGCCAAGGCGGATGCCCGTCGCAAGGTGCAGAATGCCGCTGACAAGGAGATGCAGCACATCCGCGAGCGCGGCGAGCGCGAGGTCGCCCGTCTTGACGAGATCTGGACCACCTTCCTCAAGCTGGCCCCGAAGCAGATGATCATCGATGAGACCATCTACGACGAGCTTGTTGATCGCTACGAGGACTACTTCACCGGCGGAATGGGCGCGGAGGCTATCCAGACGCTCATCCGTAACTTCGACCTCGAGGCTGAGGCCGAGGACCTGCGCGAAATCATTCGCAACGGCAAGGGTCAGAAGAAGATGCGCGCCCTTAAGCGCCTCAAGGTTGTCGCCGCGTTCCTGCGCTCCGGCAACGATCCGGCTGGCATGGTCTTGGACGCGATTCCGGTCATCCCGCCGGAACTGCGCCCGATGGTGCAGCTCGACGGTGGCCGTTTCGCCACCTCGGACCTCAACGATCTCTACCGTCGCGTTATCAACCGCAACAACCGCCTCAAGCGCATGATCGATCTCGGCGCCCCCGAGATCATCGTCAACAACGAGAAGCGCATGCTGCAGGAGTCCGTTGACGCCCTCTTCGACAACGGTCGTCGCGGCCGTCCTGTCACGGGCCCGGGCAACCGCCCGTTGAAGTCCCTGTCTGACTTGCTCAAGGGCAAGCAGGGGCGCTTCCGTCAGAACCTGCTGGGTAAGCGCGTTGACTACTCCGGCCGTTCCGTCATTATCGTCGGTCCGCAGCTCAAGCTCCACGAGTGTGGTCTGCCGAAGTTGATGGCTCTCGAGCTCTTCAAGCCCTTCGTCATGAAGCGCCTGGTGGAAAATGACTATGCACAGAACATCAAGTCGGCAAAGCGCATGGTTGAGCGCCAGCGCCCCGAGGTGTGGGACGTCCTCGAAGAGGCCATCTCCGAGCACCCGGTGATGCTTAACCGCGCACCTACGCTGCACCGCCTTGGTATTCAGGCCTTCGAGCCGAAGCTGGTTGAGGGTAAGGCTATCCAGCTGCACCCGCTGGCCTGTGAGGCTTTCAACGCCGACTTCGACGGCGACCAGATGGCAGTCCATCTGCCCCTGTCCGCCGAGGCACAGGCAGAGGCTCGCGTCTTGATGCTGGCTTCCAACAACATCCTTTCCCCGGCATCTGGCAAGCCTTTGGCTATGCCGCGTCTGGACATGGTTACCGGTCTTTACTACCTGACCATGAACAAGACCGCCGAGGAGCTCGGTGGCGAGGGTCGTTATACCCCTGCCGACGAGAATGGTCCGGAAAAGGGCGTCTACTCGTCCTATGCCGAGGCACTCATGGCCCGCGATCGCGGAGTCGTGGGCCTGCAGGCTCCTATCAAGGTGCGCATCGATCACCTCCGCCCGCCGGAGGATATCGAGGCACAGTTCTTCCCGGATGGTTGGCACAAGGGCGAGTCCTGGCTCGCTGAGACCACCCTAGGCCGCATCATGTTCAACGAGCTGCTGCCGTGGAACTACCCTTACCTTGAGGGCGTCATGGTCCGTAAGGGCGGCTCCAAGGACACGGTCCTCTTGGGCGATGTGGTCAATGACTTGGCCATCAAGTACCCCATGATCACCGTGGCGCAGGTCTTGGACAAGATGAAGGATGCCGGTTTCTACTGGGCTACCCGTTCCGGCGTGACGATCACCATGTCTGACGTGTTGGTTCTTCCGAACAAGGAAGAAATCCTCGAGTCCTATGAGAAGGACGCGCAGACCATCGAGCGTAAGTACTGGGAGCAGGGCGCCCTGACCGAGCGCGAGCGTTATGACCGCCTCGTCGAGCTGTGGAAGCACGCCACCGACACCGTGGGTAACGCGGTGGAGAAGCTCTACCCGGACGATAACCCGATTCCGATGATCGTGAAGTCCGGTGCTGCCGGTAACATGCGTCAGATTTGGACCCTGGCCGGCATGAAGGGCATGGTCGTGAACTCCAAGGGTGACTACATCACTCGCCCGATTAAGACCTCTTTCCGTGAAGGTCTGTCGGTGTTGGAGTACTTCAACAACTCGCACGGTTCCCGCAAGGGCCTGGCCGATACCGCGCTGCGTACCGCCGACTCCGGCTACCTCACCCGCCGTCTGGTGGATGTGGCGCAGGACGTCATCGTGCGCGAAGAGGATTGTGGCACCCGTCAGGGTGTGCGCATCCCGCTGGGCACCGAGGTGGCACCGGGCAAGTACGAGGTTCACGAGCTGTGGGAGACCTCGGCTTCGGGCCGCGTCGTGGCTACCGATGTCAAGGATTCACACGGCGAGATCGTTGCTCAGGCGGGCGAGGATCTCACCGAGGAACTGACGGACAAGCTGGTCAACGCTGGCGTTCTCCACATCAAGGTTCGCTCCGTGCTGACCTGCCAGACCCCTGCCGGCGTCTGCGCCAAGTGCTACGGCAAGTCCATGGCTTCTGGCCAGTTGGTGGATATCGGCGAGGCCGTTGGCATCGTCGCCGCCCAGTCCATTGGTGAGCCGGGTACCCAGCTGACCATGCGTACCTTCCACCAGGGTGGTGTCGGTGGCGATATTACCGGCGGCCTGCCCCGTGTGCAGGAGCTCTTCGAGGCTCGTAACCCGAAGAACCGCGCGCCCATCGCTTCTGTCGATGGCACGGTTTCGCTCTCCGATGAGGGTAACTTCTGGACCTTGACCATCACCCCGGATGACGGTTCTGACAACGTTGTCTACGAGAAGCTCTCGAAGCGCCAGGGCCTGGCCCAGGTGCGTCGCCCCATGGAGTCCAACCCGGATGCCATGATTGAGCGTTCCCTGCGTGACGGTGACCACGTCACCACCGGTGAGCGCCTCATGCGTGGCGCTGCGGATCCGCACGACGTGCTTGAGGTCTTGGGACGCCGCGGCGTCGAAAAGCACCTCATAGACGAGGTGCAGGCCGTTTACCGCGCACAGGGTGTGGCTATCCACGACAAGCACATCGAGATCATCATTCGTCAGATGCTGCGTCGCGGCACCGTCATCGACGCAGGTTCCACGGACTTCCTGCCC
The DNA here is from genome assembly GCF_002390965.1 of Corynebacterium sp. UBA4397. NCBI lineage: Bacteria > Bacillati > Actinomycetota > Actinomycetes > Mycobacteriales > Corynebacteriaceae > Corynebacterium > Corynebacterium sp. UBA4397. The sequence continues at coordinate 22,055 of NZ_DGRD01000030.1, read as the reverse complement.
GGCACTCTTATTGACCTCTCTGAGGCCAAGCAGATCAATGCCACGCAGGTCGCCGAGGGTGGCGAGCCGGCGCAGCTGCGCTCCGAGATCATGGGTATCACCAAGGCCTCGCTGGCCACGGAATCCTGGCTCTCGGCCGCCTCCTTCCAGGAGACCACCCGCGTGCTTACCGACGCCGCTATTAACAAGCGCTCCGATAAGCTCATTGGCCTCAAGGAGAACGTCATCATCGGTAAGCTCATTCCGGCCGGTACCGGAATCTCGCGTTACCGCAACATCTCCGTCAAGCCGACCGAGGCCGCCCGCAACGCGGCGTACTCGATTCCGACTTACGGCGATTCCATCTACGGCGACGACGGCTTCGGTGAATTCACCGGTGCCTCCGTGCCTCTGGATGAGGACTTCAACTTCTAAGTCGTCCTCAAGGTTTCCTCGCTAAGAGGAAACCAGCGCGCAACCTCACCTCCACAGCGCCTCCGCCCTTTCCGGGCAGGTGCAGGAGGAGGGGTTGCGCGTTTTTGATCTTCGCCAACGCTGCCTCGATGCGATAGAATAAACCGGTCTTTCGATCTGCTTTTGGCCCTGTGCGGGCTGCGGTGACAAGGAGATATAGAACTAAACACTGAACACGGGTGCTCTCGTGTGGGGTAGGTTACGTGCCCGGCTTGTGCCGTCTTCTGACTTGCTCCCTCCAGGAGGGCTGAGATGTGTCGCAAGCGCGCACAAACCGTTGAACCTGATCCGGGTAATTCCGGCGAGAGGAAGAATTAAGCATGACTAGTACTACTTCTACGAGCGCGACTGAAACCCGCGCTCTGCGCTGGCGCACCGTCGACATCGTTGTCGCATCGGTGCTCGCCGTGGCCTGTGGCATTATCTTCTTAGTCTGGAACTCAGTGGGATACGCCTGGTTCCTGGCCATGGACAACCTCACGCCGGGCCTCGGTGGTATGGCCACCGGCATCTGGCTGCTGGGAGGCATCCTGGGTGGCCTCATTATCCGCAAGCCTGGTGCGGCTATTTATGTGGAACTGCTGGCCTCGTGTGTCTCTGCGGTGCTGGGTTCGCAGTGGGGAATCTCTACTCTCTATTCCGGCCTGGCTCAGGGCATCGGCGCGGAGATCATCCTGGCCATCTTCCTCTACCGCCGCTTTAACCTGCCTGTTGCCGCCTTGGCCGGATTCGGTGCCGGGCTTGGTGCCTTCATCCTGGAGCTTTTCACCAGCGGAAACCTGGCGCGCTCTATGGAGTTCAAGGTGATTTACTTCGTCACTGAGACCATATCCGGTGCCCTGCTGGCCGGCGTATTGGGATACTTCCTCGTCCTCGCTCTGGCGAAGACAGGGGCGCTCGACCGCTTTGCCGTTGGCAGGGAACAGCGCGCCCGCTAGTTGTGAGTGATCGTGGAACGCGCGTGGATATGCGCGGCTTTGGCTGGACGCATGCCGGGCGTGCGCAGCCCGCATTGCGCAACATTGATCTGAGCATTGCGCCTGGCGAGCGCGTGCTGCTCTGTGGGGACTCGGGCTCGGGCAAGTCCACCTTGGTCGCGGCCCTGGCAGGAGTGTTGGGCGGCGATGATGAGGGCACGCAACACGGCGAGATCATCTTGGAAGATGCCGCGGGCAACCGCGAGGCGCCGGGCCGCACGATCCCCGTGGGGCTGGTGCTCCAAGACCCAGACTCGCAGGTTATTTGCTCGCGCGTGGGCGATGACGTGGCTTTTGGCTGCGAGAACCTCGGCGTGGAACGCTCCGAGCTATGGGAGCGCGTGAATCGCGCTTTAGACATGGTGGGTCTAGACGTAGACGTTGATCATCCCACCGCGCGGCTTTCTGGCGGGCAGAAGCAGCGCCTGGCCTTGGCCGGTGTTATGGCTATGGGGGCCGGGCTCATCCTGCTTGATGAGCCCACGGCGAACCTGGATCCGCAGGGTTCGCGCGAGGTGGCGGGGGCCGTTGCCGCCGTGGCGAAGGAAACCGGCGCCACACTCGTGGTGGTCGAGCACAACTATGAGTACTGGGCCGATATCCTCGACCGAGCAATAGTGCTCGAGCACGGGGAACTGGTAGAGGATGCCATGCCTGCAGCTGTCGTGGCTCGGCGGCAAATAACTGGCCTGCCGCATGCTCGCAGCGTAACGAGCAAAGAAGACGCCATGTGGTGCAATAACCTGGTTACTCGTTTCGGCCCCCCGCGCACTTACCAGCTTCCAGCAGGCGCATCCACCGTGGTCAGCGGGGCAAATGGCTCAGGAAAAACTACGTGGCTGATGACTATGGCGGGCTTATTGCCCGCCCAGTCGGGCGAAATTGGGCTTTCTGATAGCGTGCGCGATGGCCTTTCCGGCTCCCCGGCCAAGTGGCCTTCTCGCGAGTTGGCCCGACACATTGGATTTGTTTTTCAGAACCCCGAGCATCAGTTTGTGGCTCGTTCGGTCCATGAGGAACTGCGGGTTTCCGCACGCGCGCGCGGGGTAGAGCCCCCAGAACAACGCATCTCGGAGTTGGTGGACAGGCTGCGCTTGGGTCAACTCTTGGAGGCCAACCCCTTCGCGCTCTCCGGAGGGGAGAAGCGCCGGCTCTCTGTGGCTACGGCACTCGTCACCGCCCCCGCGGTGGTCTTGTTGGATGAACCGACCTTTGGCCAGGATCCGAGCACCTTTGCCGAACTCGTGCGCTTACTGCGGGAGCTGGCTGATAGCGGCGTGACCGTCGCCTCCATCAGCCATGACCCCTACTTCATCTCCGCCTTGGGGGACCATCGAATTGAGGTATCCAGTGCCTAATATTCTGGCCGGGCTCAACCCGATAACCCGCATTGCCCTGATGATTCTGCTCGCCACGCCTTTGTTGCTCTCTGTCGATTGGGTCTCTGCCGCAATCTCGCTGGCCATAACTCTTGCCTTGGCGCCCTTGTGCGGGATGCCGTGGCCACGGCTGCTGCGCTCCTCCTGGTTCCTCTTTATCATCGCCCCGCTTTCTGGAATCTCCATGCTCCTCTACGGTGCTCCCGGCGGGGAGGTCTACTTTCAGTGGTGGCTCATGGTGGTCTCCGACAATTCCATCGAGCTGGCGGTAGCGATCATGCTGCGCGTGCTGGCCGTGGCTCTGCCGATGGTCGTCCTCTCGCGCGATATTGATCCCACGCGCCTGGGTGATTCCCTAGCCCAGGTGCTGCACTTGCCGGCGCGCTTCGTCATCGGGGCGGTCGCCGGGGTGCGGATGGTGACCTTGTTCAAGGATGATTGGGCGTTCATGTCCATGGCACGCCGCGCGCGGGGCTTGAGTGATCAAGGCAGAATCCGCCACACCATGACCATGTCTTTCGGGCTGTTGGTCTTGGCGCTGCGCCGCGGCGGGAAACTAGCCACGGCGATGGAGGCGCGCGGCTTTGGCAGAACCCCACCAGGTGGGGGAGCCCGCACGTGGGCTCGGCCTTCCCGCCTCCACCGGCGCGACCTGGTTGCCCTGTGCGTAGGAATTGTTCTCACCGCTATCCCCATCGTGGTTGCGGTTCTCAGCGGTTCTTGGCGCTTCTTCGGGCTATAGCCGCATGATTAAAGCAGGCAGCCTCGAGGAGCTGCTCACTGCCGTGGAGAGTGCAGCCACCGCGGTTCCTGTGACAGTGCTTGTCGACGGCCCCTCTGGCGCCGGCAAGACCTCCGCGGCACAGGAATTATCTCGGCGCACGGGTTGGCACGTTGTGCACCTCGACGAGTTCTACCCCGGTTGGCATGGGCTGAGTGCGGCCTCGCGCATGGTCGCCTCCAACGTGCTGGCCCCGCGCAATCCCGGATATTGGCGCTGGGACTGGGCCAATGATTGCCGCGGCGAGTGGGTCAGTCTGGCTGGAGTAGGCAACCTTATCGTTGAGGGAGTCGGGGCCCTGACGAAGGTGAATCTGGCCGCGGCAAGGGCAAGGGGACAGGCGCTATCAATATTCATCGATGGTCCGCGCTCGCAACGCCGCGCGCGGGCTCTGGAGCGCGACCCCGACTATGAGCAGTGGTTCGAGGTTTGGGAAAGCCAGGAGCGCACCTACTTCCAGCAGCTGTGTGCCCCAGCGCAGTTTTCATGGACGTGGAGCTGAGTACTCGGCGAGTCCCGCGCCGTGATAGCGGCCGTTGCTGTCGCAGTCGCGTGCCCATTGGAGCACGAGTTCCTGGCCGTATCCCGCTGCCAGCTCCTTGAGCTCGGCGAGGTTATTGTCCATGGGCGAGCCGTGCCATAGGGTGGTGCGCAGCTGCAATCCCATTCTGTGCTTCGCGGCTGCGCGGGCTACTAAGTCGAGACTCTCCCTCATTCTTTGAGCCACAGCGGGGGTGCACCCGGCTACACCAGGGATGTCACGGGTTAAGGCCTTGACATCAAATCCAATCCACTCCGGGCGGGTGGAAGGATCATCGAGCAACACCGCGAGCCGCTTGGGGGAGTAGCCGCTGGTGTGCAGGCCCACCTTGAAGCCGGCGGCGTGGACTGCGGCTATCGCTGCGGGCAAGGCGTGGCAGCTTAAAGGTTCGCCGCCGGAGATGACCATGCCGTCGAGCAGGCCACGGCGTTCCTCTAGCAGTGAAAGGGCAGACCCGAAGGTATAGGGCGTGGGCTCGAAGCCCTGCAGGGAGGGGTTATGGCAATATACGCACCGCAGCGGGCAGCCCTGCGTGAATACGCTAAGCGTTAAGCGGCCGGGCCAGTCGGTGGCGGAGAAAGGCACGATTCCGCCGACGGGCAGAGCCACCTTCCTAGTGTGCGGGTTCGGCGAAGTAGAGCCGCTCATGGAACTCCCCCTTCTTACCGGTATTGAAGCTTGCCATGGGGCGGAAGTAACCCATGACCCGGGTCCAGACTTCGGTCTTATCCCCACACTGCGGGCAGCGGGGATGTTCGCCTGAAATATAGCCGTGGGAAGCGCAGATCGAGTAGGTGGGCGTGATGGTGATGTAGGGCAGGCGGAAGTTCTCGAGGGAGCGGCGCACCATGAGCGCGCAGGCCTCTCCGCTAGATAGTGCCGCGCCCATGTAAAGGTGGAGGACGGTTCCGCCGGTGTATGCGGATTGCAGATCCTCTTGCTCCCGCAGTGCTGCAAAGGGGTCCGGAGTATGGGAGACAGGCAGCTGTGAGGAGTTGGTGTAATAGGGCTCCTCCGCGGTACCAGCCTGCAGGATATCGGGGAAGCGCTTGCCGTCTTCGCGCGCGAAGCGGTAGGTAGCCCCTTCTGCCGGTGTGGCCTCTAAGTTAAAGAGGTGCCCTGTTTCTTGCTGTGCCTGACGTAGCAATTCGCGCATGTGCTCAAGCAGGCGCAGGGACATGGAGTGTCCGCGAGGATCGGTGATATCCCAGTCGTCGCCGGTGAAGTTGCGGATCATCTCATTGCAGCCGTTGAGGCCGATAGTGGAAAAGTGGTTGTCCAGGCTGGGCAGCCAGCGCCGAGTATAGGGGAGCAATCCGCGATCCATGAGCTCGGCTACGAAGGTGCGACGGCGCTCCAGGGTATCAACCGCAAGGGCCACCAGCTCATCGACCCGCTTCAGCAGTGCCTCCTCGTCGCCGCGGTAGAGGTAACCCAGCCGCGCGCAGTTGAGGGTGACCACGCCGATGGATCCGGTGAGCTCGGCGGAGCCGAAGAGGCCATTGCCGCGCTTGAGAAGCTCGCGGAGATCCAGTTGGAGCCGGCAGCACATGGAGCGGATCATGCCCGGATCAAGGTCAGAGTTGAGGAAGTTCTGGAAGTAAGGGAGTCCGTAGCGCGCCGTCATATCGAAAAGGGCCCGGGCATTGGCGCTATCCCAGGAGAAGTCCTCGGTGATGTTATAGGTGGGAATAGGGAAGGTGAAGGGCCTCCCATCGACGTCTCCCTGCGACATCACTTCGATGAAGGCGCGGTTGATAAGGTCCATCTCTGGCTGGAGGTCGCCGTAGCGGAAGGGCGCGAGTTCTCCGGCGATGAAGGGCGTGTTATCGGCCACGTCGGCGGGGCATACCCAGTCAAAGGTCAGGTTGGTAAAAGGGGTTTGCGTTCCCCAGCGCGAGGGGACGTTGAGATTGAAAATGAACTCCTGCATGGTCTGAAGAACCGCGTCGTAGTCGAGGTCATCGAGGCGGACGAAAGGCGCCATGTAGGTGTCAAAACTCGAAAACGCCTGCGCGCCCGCCCACTCGTTTTGCAAGGTGCCAAAGAAGTTGACCACCTGGCCGCAGGCAGCGGAGAAGTGCCGCGGTGGGCCGGAGGAGATGGTGCCGGAGACACCGCCGAACCCCTCCTCAAGTAGCTGACGCAAGGACCAACCGGCGCAGTAGCCACAGAGCATGTCGAGATCGTGGATATGAATATCGCCAGAGCGATGTGCCTGGCCTGCCTCCGGGCAAAATACTTGGTCGAGCCAGTAGTTGGCCGTGAGCTTGCCAGAGGAATTGAGGATCATTCCGCCGAGGGAGTAGTCCTGATTGGCGTTGGCATTGATGCGCCAGTCCGAGCGGTCGAGGTACTCGTTGAGGGTGGAAACGGCGTCGACAAGCGAAGCCTCCGTGGTGGACGCAGTGTCTTGGGCGCCAGCGACGAATCCGGCGCTGTGCCTGGAGGGAGAAATAGGCATGTGGTGCTCCTTGTCTGGGCGGCGAAGGAAAGGCCGCGCCTCAACAAAGAACATAGTTGTAATTTGCAGGACACTGCGGCGGGAAACACAACATGCAGTAAACAGTACGGGCAGTATTACTACATGTAGTGTCTGTGCGGGGATTGTCCCTCGGGGGACGTGCCCGCATTTTGTGCCTGAGGTAATTGTCACCGGCTTCTGTGATGTGGCGTACGCAGCCTGTGTGGTTGGGGAGGGGAGAAAGTTTGTGCAGGGATTGCCATTTGGAGGCGATGGGGAGGGTGTGGTAACGTCTTGCAAGGTTTCGCCTTCATGTAGGGCGAAAGAGTCTGATCGATCTATCGGCCTTAAGGCGGATAGGCGTTCTGGACATGCGGTAGGGCCCCGGAAAAGAGCCCTCATTTTTGCATGTTTGGGCATTCGATAGTCAGCACAGCCGCAGTCATACAGAAAGACTAGATTTATGCCAACTATTCAGCAGCTGGTCCGCAAGGGCCGCCACAATAAGCGCGCTAAGGTAGCCACCGCCGCGCTGAAGGGTTCCCCTCAGCGTCGTGGCGTGTGCACCCGCGTGTACACCACCACTCCTAAGAAGCCTAACTCCGCGTTGCGTAAGGTTGCCCGTGTGCGCCTGACCTCCGGTATTGAGGTTTCTGCCTACATCCCAGGTGAGGGCCACAACCTCCAGGAGCACTCCATGGTGCTCGTCCGCGGTGGTCGTGTGAAGGACCTCCCGGGTGTTCGCTACAAGATCATCCGTGGCTCCCTGGATACCCAGGGTGTTAAGGACCGCAAGCAGGCTCGTTCCCGCTACGGTGCAAAGAAGGGACAGTAAACTAAAATGCGTAAGAATGCTGCTCCGAAGCGTCCTGTAGTCAAGGACCCGGTATACAACTCCGAGCAAGTAACCCAGCTCGTGAACAAGGTTCTGCAGGACGGCAAGAAGTCCACCGCAGAGCGCATCGTCTACGGCGCCCTCGAGGTTTGCCGTGAGAAGACCGGCACCGAGCCGGTTGGCACCCTGGAGAAGGCCCTGGGCAACATCCGCCCGGACCTCGAGGTTCGTTCCCGCCGTGTCGGTGGCGCCACCTACCAGGTCCCGGTCGAGGTTCGTCCCGGCCGCGCCAACACCCTAGCCCTGCGTTGGTTGGTGACCTTCACCCGCCAGCGTCGTGAAACCACGATGATTGAGCGTCTCGCCAACGAGATCCTGGATGCCTCCAATGGCTTGGGCGCTTCCGTCAAGCGTCGCGAGGACACCCACAAGATGGCTGAGGCCAACCGCGCCTTCGCCCACTACCGCTGGTAGTTTCAGCATCAATGCCTATGGTCCGAGCAACGATTCATCAGTTCGCAGCCGGCTATTCCCACGCGGGATGCCGGTGTGGCTAACTCATCTAGCGTTGCTCGGATTATTTATGGGTCATCTTTGTTCTTCTCATTAGTGGGAAAAACTTCCTAGTCAGGCAGCCGGAATCTCGCTAGAATATTTCAGGCGAGCGGAAGCCTACGTGCCTCTGCGGCTGCCAAACCGGCCAGCAAGTGGCAAAATTAAACGAGACCTATCCAAAAAGGCGCGCGGGCCAAGCAAAGGTCGGGGCGTCGACGATATTTAAGTTGGGGTAAGAAAGTGGCACAACAAGTGCTTAAGGATCTTCACAAGGTCCGCAACATCGGCATCATGGCCCACATCGATGCCGGTAAGACCACCACCACCGAGCGTATTTTGTTCTACACCGGTATCAATCGCAAGGTCGGCGAGACGCACGATGGCGCCTCCACCACCGACTGGATGGAGCAGGAGAAGGAGCGCGGTATCACCATTACCTCCGCTGCTGTTACCTGTTTCTGGGATGGTAACCAGATCAACATCATTGACACCCCGGGCCACGTTGACTTCACCGTTGAGGTTGAGCGTTCCCTGCGCGTCCTGGACGGCGCCGTAGCTGTCTTCGACGGCAAGGAAGGCGTTGAGCCGCAGTCCGAGCAGGTGTGGCGTCAGGCTGCTAAGTATGACGTTCCGCGTATCTGCTTTGTTAATAAGATGGACAAGCTGGGCGCTGACTTCTACTTCACCGTTCAGACCATCATCGACCGCCTCGGCGCTAAACCCTTGGTTCTCCAGCTGCCTATCGGCGCTGAGGATGACTTCGACGGCGTCGTTGACCTGCTCACCATGCGTGCCATCACCTGGCGCGGCAAGGTCGAGACTGGTGCAGAGCCCACCATCGAAGAGATTCCGGCTGACCTCAAGGACAAGGCTGACGAGTACCGCGAGAAGCTGCTCGAGACCGTCGCTGAGTCCGATGAGGCTCTCATGGAGAAGTACTTCGGTGGCGAAGAGCTGACCCTGGATGAGATCAAGGCTGCCATCCGTAAGATGACCATCAACTCCGAGCTCTACCCGGTGCTGTGTGGTACTGCATACCGCAACAAGGGCGTTCAGCCGTTGCTGGATGCCGTTGTTGACTTCCTGCCCAGCCCGCTGGACATCGGCGAGGTTATCGGCCACGCCGTAGGCGATGAGGACAAGGAGCTTACCCGTAAGCCTTCCATCGATTCTCCCTTCTCCGCGCTTTCCTTCAAGATTGCTGCGCACCCCTTCTTTGGTCAGCTGAACTTCATCCGCGTGTACTCCGGACAGGTTCTGCCTGGCACCGAGGTGCTCAACTCCACCAAGGGCAAGAAAGAGCGCATCGGCAAGCTCTTCCAGATGCACGCCAACAAGGAGAACCCGGTTGAGCAGGCTGACGCCGGCAACATCTACGCCGTCATTGGTCTGAAGGAAACCACCACCGGTGACACCCTCTGCGACAAGAATGACCCGATCATTCTTGAGTCCATGGACTTCCCGGATCCGGTTATCAAGGTCTCCATCGAGCCTAAGACCAAGGCTGACCAGGAGAAGCTGGGTACCGCTATCCAGAAGCTGGCTGCGGAGGATCCCACCTTCACCGTCGAGCTGGATGATGAGACCGGCCAGACCGTTATCGGCGGTATGGGCGAGCTCCACCTCGACGTTCTGGTTGACCGCATGAAGCGCGAATTCAAGGTTGAGGCCAACATCGGTAACCCGCAGGTTGCCTACCGCGAGACCATCCGCAAGACCGTGCAGTCCTTGGATTACACCCACAAGAAGCAGACCGGTGGTTCCGGCCAGTTCGCTAAGGTTATCGTCACCATCGAGCCTTATAACCCGGATCCGGAGACCTTGGAAGAGGGCGAGTCCGCCACCTACAAGTTTGTCAATGCCGTCACCGGTGGACGTATTCCGCGTGAGTACATTCCTTCCGTCGATGCTGGTATCCAGGACGCCATGCAGTACGGCTACCTGGCCGGCTTCCCGCTGGTAAACATCAAGGCCACCCTCGAGGACGGCGCTTACCACGACGTTGATTCCTCCGAAATGGCCTTCAAGCTGGCTGGTTCGCAGGTCCTCAAGGAAGCTGTTGCCAAGGCAAAGCCGGTTCTGCTTGAGCCGGTTATGGCCGTCGAGGTTGTCACTCCCGAGGAGTACATGGGCACCGTCAACGGTGACATCAGCTCCCGCCGTGGCCAGGTCTACGCCATGGAGGATCGCTCCGGCGCCAAGGTCGTCAAGGCTAAGGTTCCGCTTTCTGAGATGTTCGGCTACATCGGCGACCTGCGCTCAAGCACCGCTGGCCGCGCAAACTTCAGCATGGTCTTCGATTCCTATGCAGAGGTTCCGGCCTCTGTTTCGGCCGCCATCATTGAAGAGCGCACCGGAACCAAGGGACACCACTAATCCGTTCCTAGGCTTCCTAGTACCCCGCCCGCACCGCGCTTTGTGCAGGACTGGTAGTCTTCGCCAGTAGGCTTCCAGTTCTACCGTCGGTGTTTGGGCACACTGAGGGGGTAGCGGCGGGCTGAATCAACACCTTTTTTACGTGGTGCTGATTGAGCCGGCCGTTACCCTCCCAGGATCCTTTAAAAGATACTTGTCGAGGGACAACGTCCACGCTTATCGCGGGGGGTTACCTCCTATATCGGCGGTTTGAAAAAACCGCGGCATAAATCTAGGATCGTGTAACTGGCACGTAAAGTAAAGCGTCATTAGCGCTTTGGCCTTTAGGTCAAGTGCCGATGACAACTGTCAATCACGTGGCTGCGAAGGTCGTAGCCACCATATAGTCCAGGAGGACATACAGTGGCAAAGGAGAAGTTCGAGCGTACGAAGCCGCATGTGAACATCGGCACCATCGGACACGTCGACCACGGCAAGACCACCACCACCGCAGCAATCACCAAGGTTCTTGCGGACAAGTACCCTGATGAGAACACCGCTTTCGCTTTCGACATGATCGATAAGGCTCCTGAGGAGAAGGAGCGCGGCATCACCATCAACATCTCCCACGTTGAGTACTCCACCCCGAAGCGCCACTACGCACACGTTGACGCCCCGGGCCACGCCGACTACATCAAGAACATGATCACCGGTGCTGCGCAGATGGATGGCGCCATCCTGGTTGTTGCTGCAACCGATGGTCCTATGCCGCAGACCCGCGAGCACGTTCTTCTGGCTCGCCAGGTTGGCGTTCCTTACATCCTCGTTGCTCTTAACAAGTGCGACATGGTTGATGATGAGGAAATCATCGAGCTCGTTGAGATGGAAATCCGCGAACTGCTCGCTGAGCAGGATTACGACGAGGATGCCCCCATCATCCACATCTCCGCTCTCAAGGCTCTTGAGGGTGACGAGAAGTGGGTACAGGCCATCGTCGACCTCATGCAGGCCTGCGATGACTCCATTCCGGATCCGGAGCGCGAGACCGACAAGCCCTTCCTCATGCCTATCGAGGACATCTTCACCATCACCGGCCGCGGTACCGTTGTTACCGGCCGTGTTGAGCGTGGCGTTTTGAAGGTCAACGAGGATGTTGAGATCATCGGCATCAAGGAGAAGTCCATCTCCACCACCGTTACCGGTATCGAAATGTTCCGCAAGATGATGGACTACACCGAGGCTGGCGACAACTGTGGTCTGCTTCTGCGTGGTACCAAGCGTGAAGAGGTCGAGCGCGGCCAGGTTGTTATCAAGCCGGGCGCCTACACCCCCCACACCAAGTTCGAGGGTTCCGTCTACGTCCTCAAGAAGGAAGAGGGCGGCCGCCACACCCCGTTCATGGACAACTACCGTCCGCAGTTCTACTTCCGTACCACTGACGTGACCGGCGTTGTTCACCTGCCTGAGGGCACCGAGATGGTCATGCCTGGCGACAACGTTGAGATGACCGTTGAGCTCATCCAGCCCGTCGCTATGGATGAGGGCCTGCGCTTCGCTATCCGCGAAGGTTCCCGCACCGTCGGCGCCGGCCGCGTAACCAAGGTTCTTGCTTAATTTTTAGCAAGCCGCCGAAGTTTCGCTTGGCTTAAGCGTTAAATAAGGAACCACATTCCACCACCGCGTGGGGTGTGGTTCCTTTTTGCGTTCTAGTTGACTTTAGGGCGTTTAAGGTGACGTTTCTCTTTGAGGGTATGTGCCCGCTAGGGTCTAGGGCATGAGAGATCCCCGTGAAGTGGACTCCACGCTGCGCGCCTTGCGCGAGACGTGGGAAGGACGCCCGGAACTTAGCCTTGCCACCTTGTTTGCCATGTTGCAGAACCAGGGTATTGGCTGGGGCGCCAGCGATGAAGAGCTGGTTTCCGCGCTAGAGGACATGTCCCATGTGCGCCCTTCGCTTGTGCCTTTGGCGGATGGCCGGGTGAGCGAGGGCCGCTGGCTGCTTCTCACCAGCGGACACCGTGTCACCGTGGATAAATCCTTTATCGTGGTACGCCCCGTCAACACAAGGGGCGTCGCCGGTCAGCCGGTGGTCTGGCCTTATCGCAACATTAGGGGTGCGGGTCCAGCACGACCGCTCGTTGTCACGGATGACGAGGGCTTTGAGCACCGCCTCGGGGTGGTGGAATCCGTCGAGCGGCAGCGGATCCAGCGCACCGAGGCTCATGAGGTTCTAGCCTTAGAAGATATATCCCGTGCAGGCATCGGGGACACAGTCCTCGTCGTGCGCACGGAGGAGTCAATGATTGTCATTGACCATGGTCTGCATTCTTTCGAGCCGTTGCGCCGTGAATTGCGCCGCCGCGACTATAGCTGGCAGAAGGTTAAACGCTGCAGCCCTGGCCAGGAGTTACTCGTGCAATCAGGAGGCAGTCTCCTGACCTTCCCAGCGGTCGAGGGCATCTGGGTGGCCGAGGACCCACTGCCGCCGCATTAACTACAAGCGCTAGCAACCACCGCTACTTGCCGGCTGCCTTCTGAGAGCGGACCTTGGTGTAGTGGACTTTGTAAACGGTATCGAGCTCGGAGGCGTCGAAAGCCGCGCGGAAGTCGCTTTCGTTATCCACGATGGCCTCAGTGATGGCTGCCAGCGAGGTATCGGGGTTAGCTACCACGGTGTATTGCAGCGCGCGGTGCCCTCGGTCAAAGGCCACGAGCTGTTCCACTTTGTCCACGCCGGAAAGCTGGGTGATGGTGGATCCCACGGCGCCAGCCACGGCGGGCATGGAGATGGCAATGGCGCCATCGTGGTCAGAGCTGGTTGAGGTGACGGTGTTAAAGCGGTGGTGCCGGATGTTGGAGATGATGATCCACAGGGCACACAGGGCGAGAACCACCGTCGCGGTTCCCAGCGCAAAGGGCCACCACGCCGCCGAAGGAAGGGAACGCCACTCGTCGTGATCGATCCAGGTGGCGAGGTAGACCGCCCAAGACACGCCGAAGTGCACGAGGATGGGCCAAGTGCCTAAGGCGATAAGGATGAGCCCGAGCAATCCGAGCAAGAAGCGGTCGAGTGCAGCGAGTTTCTTAGACATTGGAATCGAGCTCCGGAATCTGATCGACGGCAACTGAGATCTGGGCAGGTGCCTGCAATGAGGAAAGCTCCTGCGCAATGGTCTCGTGCACACGCTCGCCCAGGGTGGCATCCTCGACGTCACCGTTGACCACAACGTCAACCTTGACGGACTTACGCTTCTTCTTTACCTGCGTGCGCGCGGCGGCGACCCCGGGTTCACGCCGGGCGCTGGCGGAGGCGAGCCGGGCTATGTCCACTGGGCGCATCCATACGGAGGCGTTGTCCGCGACAACGCGGAGGTGAGTGTGGCGGCGGGGTTTGAGGGAAATTATGACAAGGAGGATTCCGAGCGCGATGCTGGCACCGCCCGCCCACAACATCCAGGGGCGCAACGTGCCGGCGGCCATGAGATCGATGAAAGGATCGATCCAGGAGCGGGCATTGGCTTGCGCGCTCACCAGCCAGGTTTCACGGCCGGCCACTCCGGCCAAGGCTAAAAGGACGATGCCAAGAATGACAGCCCAGGAGCGCGCGGCGGGTGAGGCCAATGGTTCTTGACCAAAGCCGCGACCGGTGGTGGCGGATTCTTTCTTGGGGGTGCGCGGGGTCTCAGACAAGGGGCGTACCTGCCTTCCAGCGGGGGTTAATGGTAATCGCGCGCAGCGGCTCGGGCAGCGGCGCATAAACATGGGCCGTGTGTCGTGGCACTGGGTCGATGTATACGCGGCGCAGGCGCACAGCGCGTGGCACGCTAACAGGACGCAGGCTCATGGGCGGCGGAGTCAGCACCGGCGACGTTTCAACGTCGACCCGAGGCGGAGCAATGCTGCGTAGGGGCTGCGGAGCGGGGCTGGCTATTTCTTTCAAATCCAGTGGCGCTGGTGCCTGCGTAGCGCGCAGAATCATGGGGGCGGGGACGGCAATGGGTGGCGCTGTCACATGCTTGGGCGTAGACACTTCCCGCAGCGTTCGGTCGGGGCGCGGGGCTAAGGTAGGCCGCAGCGCCTTGGGATGCGGCGCAAGGATATGCCTTGGCTCGTGCGCAGACAGCTCCTGCGGGTGGGTGCCACTGGGATGTCCCCGCTTGGCGATGTCGTCTTCACTCACCCGGGGGCCAGGCTCCAACGCTCCCACGGTGATGTTGACGCGGCTGGTGAAATAACCCATATATTCGCGCACGGCAGCCTCAATGGCGCCGCGGGCGGCAACAGCGACTTCCGTGACGGGAGAAGGCCAGGTGGCTGCGATGTTTGCATCCACCGAGACGAGTTCACGTTCTGGATCGATCTGGACCAATAGGCGCGGATAGGCGCGACCGCCAATTCCGGCCAGCTTGGCGTCGATACTTTTGGTCCCCGGGACTTGGGCGATGGCAGCGCGTATAAGTGCTTCCACCGAGCGTAGCGAGAATCTTAGGTGGCCGTGGTCTCCGCCGACCATTAGCCGCGGCCTTTACCAATAAGGCCATTCCACACCGTGGTGAGGTCAATACGGCCGTCGAAGTGTGCGCCGACGATCCCGCCGAATGCCGCCAAGACCAGAGCCAAGACGGTGGGCCATAAGCCGAGGTGGATAAAAAAGGCGAGTATGAGCCCGGCGACAATGCCGAGCGTGGTGTAGTTCTTCATTCCTTTGTCCTTCTGCATAAGGCTAAGTAAGGCTAAATCGAGGCACGAGGGTGCTAGCTCGCAACCGCATCCGCAAAGACAACATCCACCCTGCGCAATTGCGGGCAGGTGTCTAGGGCTGCGGAGCGAATGCTGGGGGCGAGGGTGCCGATGGGAACACCTGCGGAGGTATCCAAAGCAATATAAATCTGCAGGTGTGTGTCGTCCCGAGGATCCGGGCGGCGGAGCCCAGTGACACGTTGCCCGGGAAAGAGCACGCTGACCTCACCGAACCTTCCGCCATCGAGCCTGGCTACCCCAGGTATCCGGGAAACGGCCGCGGCGATGGCATTCGCCTGCACAGCGGAAAGCTCGAAGCCGGGGCGGGAAGTGCTCATGATCCTATTCCTGGGTGGCTGGCAGGGTGGACTGCGTCTGGTTCTCGTCTGCTTCTTCCTTGGGAAGCTTGACGTCGTGGACCATGACGTCAACGCGGGTTACCCGCAAGCCGGTCATGCGCTCGATGGAGTTCATGATGTTGCGACGAATAGCCTCTGCCAATTCGTGGATTGCCACGCCATACTCGGCGATGATGGCGACCTCGATGGAGGCAGTAGCCTTGTCTACTTCGACGCTAACGCCTTGGCGAACGTCCTCGGAACCGCCGAAGGATTCGCGGATGGAACCCATCATGCGGGCGCCGCCACCGCCGAGAGCATAAACACCCGAAACCTCACGCGCGGCAATTCCGGCGATCTTGGAAACCACGACATCATCGATAATGGTGTCACCGTACTGGGTCTCTAGGTTATCGTTGGGCTCCTGCTGCGCGCTGTTAGCTGCAGCGGTAGCCGTATCAGCGGTGCTTTCTGCGGGCGCGCCAGCGGCGGTGTTGGAAGTGGAGGCGTTGTTCTCGCTCATCGTCATACTCTCTCTCGTGCTCTTTAGTTAGTTCATTAGGTTGCTACCTTTGACGAGCCTAGTGCGATGAAAATGAGTTGTGTGGTCCCGTGCAGGGAAATTTTCCAAAACGTGATTTCTCGCACTGTTTAATTCATCTCGCGCCAAAGGTTTGGCAAATAGCCATCTACATGGTTAAATACAAGGGTTGCTCTAACACGGCAAGGCGTATCTACCGCAAGGTAGAGGGCATTGTTGCTGGTAGGGCGAACATGACATCTTCGCAGTTGGGCATCTTTTGATGTGTAACTAGAAGGCTTTCAGATCGGGCAAGGTCCGCGCTTTAGCAGAGGCACCCCGAGACGAGAGGCCGGAGAAGGGGCATGGCAAATAAACAGCGGCAGTATACGAATGGGTATGGCTTGCCACGCATAATGCGTGTAAACCGTCCTCTTTCTATAAACATCTGACTTACGGGTCTTGTACCCCGTCAAGAGCGCTGCGCCTGGTTTGCCAGCCGTAACTCTTGGTCGTCATGACAGTCCAGACAACTGGCGTTGAGCCCAGGCCCCAAGCCCGGACAACGTTATAGAGAAATCGAGAAGCAATTTCCCACCGCTTCACGCCTCGGATGAGCCGAGTATGTGAAAGTGGGGAAGCGAGGAAGAGGATAAGCGTGGCGGGACAAAAGATCCGCATTCGGCTGAAAGCCTACGACCACGAGGCTATTGACGCTTCTGCAAAGAAGATCGTTGAGACCGTTACCCGTACGGGTGCTCGTGTAGTTGGCCCAGTGCCGCTCCCAACCGAGAAGAACGTATACGCCGTTATCCGTTCTCCACACAAGTACAAGGACTCTCGCGAGCACTTCGAGATGCGTACTCACAAGCGCCTCATCGACATTCTCGACCCGACTCCGAAGACCGTAGACGCTTTGATGCGCATCGATCTTCCGGCAAGTGTCGACGTGAATATTCAGTGATCGACGAATAGAACTTTGGTGGAGAACTAACAATGAGTGAAAACGAGATCAAGGGCATTCTGGGCAAGAAGCTCGGCATGACCCAGGTCTTCGACGAGGAGAACCGCGTAGTTCCGGTTACCGTCGTCGAAGCTGGGCCCTGCGTGGTTACCCAGATTCGCACCGCAGACAAAGATGGCTACAACGCCATCCAGATCGCCTTCGGCGAGATCGATCCGCGCAAGGCCAACAAGCCTGCAGCAGGTCACTTCCAGAAGGCTGGCGCTACCCCGCGCCGCCACGTAGCCGAGATCCGCATGGATGACACCTCCGCATACGAGGTCGGCCAAGAGGTAAAGGTTGACATCTTCGAGGGCATCACCTTCGTCGACGTCACCGGCACCAGCAAGGGCCACGGCTACGCTGGCGCTATGAAGCGCCACGGCTTCAAGGGTCAGGGCGCTTCCCACGGTAACCAGGCCGCTCACCGTCGCGTTGGTGGCATCGGTGGCGCCTCTACCCCGGGCCGCGTCTTCAAGGGTAAGCGCATGGCTGGCCGCATGGGCCAGGACCGCGTGACCACCCAGAACCTGAAGATTCAGAAGATCGATAGCGAGTCCAACTTGCTGCTCATCAAGGGTGCTATCCCTGGTGCGCGCGGCGGCCTCGTTACCGTTAAGACCGCAGTGAAGGGCGGTGCACACGCATGAGCAACCTCAAGCTAGACGTCCAGACCGCTGAGGGTAAGACCAACGGCTCTGTCGAGTTGCCAGCAGAGATCTTTGACACCGAGGCATCAGTTGCTTTGATGCACCAGGTTGTCACCGCTCAGCTTGCAGCTGCACGCCAGGGCACCCACAAGACCAAGACCCGCGCCGAGGTCCGTGGCGGCGGCCGTAAGCCTTTCCGTCAGAAGGGCACCGGCCGTGCACGTCAGGGCTCCATCCGCGCACCGCACTACACCGGTGGCGGCATTTCTCACGGTCCCGTGCCGCGCAACTACGCGCAGCGCACTCCGAAGAAAATGATCAAGGCAGCCCTTTTCGGCGCACTGTCCGATCGTGCTCGCAACGCGCGCATCCACGTCATCGAAGACCTCGTACCGGGCCAGAACCCGTCTACCAAGTCTGCAAAGGCTTTCCTCGAGCGTCTGACCGAGCGCAAGAACGTGCTCCTGGTCATCGGACGCGAAGACCTTAACGCTCGTCGCAGCGCTTCGAACCTTGCCAACGTCCAGATCTTGGACGCCGGCCAGCTCAACGCCTACGACGTTCTTTACTCCGATGATGTTGTGTTCTCCGTTGAGGCACTGCACACCTTCGTCAACCGCGTTAATGGCGCGGACAAGGAGGAGAAGTAAATGGCTAAGCTCGTAGACCCGCGCGACATCATTCTCGCGCCCGTTGTATCCGAGAAGTCCTATGGCCTCATGGAGCAGAACGTTTACACGTTCTACGTCTCCACTGACTCCAACAAGACCCAAATCAAAGAAGCCGTCGAGCGCATCTTTGGCGTCAAGGTTGACTCCGTAAACACCGTTAACCGTGCAGGTAAGCGTAAGCGCACCCGCACCGGCTTCGGTCAGCGTAAGTCCACCAAGCGCGCCTATGTTTCGCTTCGTGAAGGCAGCGACTCCATCGACATCTTCGGCGGCGCAACCGCCTAAGATGCTCGAGAAGTAAGGAAGAATTATGGCTATTCGTAAATACAAGCCGACAACTCCGGGTCGCCGCGCATCCTCCGTATCCGAGTTCGAGGAGCTAACCCGCTCGACTCCGGAGAAGTCCCTGCTGCGCCCGCTGAGCAAGACTGGTGGTCGTAACAACCACGGCCGCATCACCACCCGCCACATCGGTGGTGGACACAAGCGCCGCTACCGTCTCATCGACTTCCGCCGCACCGACAAGGACGGCGTTGCCGCTAAGGTCGCTCACATCGAGTATGACCCAAACCGCACCGCCAACATTGCTCTGCTGCACTACGTCGATGGCGAGAAGCGCTACATCATCGCCCCTAAGGGCCTGAAGCAGGGTGCCATCGTCGAGGCTGGTGCTAATGCGGACATCAAGGTTGGCAACAACCTTCCGCTGCGCAACATCCCGACCGGTACCACCATCCACGCCGTGGAGCTCAAGCCGGGCGCAGGCGCTAAGCTTGCTCGTTCGGCCGGCGCGTCCGTCCTGCTGCTGGGTAAGGAAGGAAACTACGCAATCCTGCGTATGCCTTCTTCCGAAATCCGCCGCGTGGACATCCGCTGCCGCGCTACCGTCGGTGCCGTCGGCAACGCTGACCAGATGAACATCCGTTGGGGTAAGGCCGGACGCCTCCGCTGGAAGGGCGTTCGCCCGACCGTCCGTGGTGTCGTTATGAACCCGGTCGACCACCCGCACGGTGGTGGTGAAGGTAAGACCTCCGGTGGTCGTCACCCGGTTTCCCCTTGGGGAACCAAGGAGGGTCGTACCCGCAACCCGAACCGTTACTCCAACAACATGATCGTGCGCCGTCGTCGCCCGAACAAGAAGCGCTAAGAGGAGGTAAACAATGCCACGCAGCCTTAAGAAGGGCCCGTTCGTCGATGAGCACCTCCTCAACAAGGTGGATGCCCAGAACGAAGCAGGCACCAAGAAGGTCATCAAGACCTGGTCTCGCCGTTCGACCATTCTTCCGGATTTCATTGGTCATACTTTCGCCGTCCATGACGGTCGCAAGCACGTGCCGGTATTCGTAGAAGATTCCATGGTCGGTCACAAGCTCGGTGAGTTTGCACCAACCAAGACCTTTAAGGGTCACATCAAGGACGATAAGAAGGGACGTCGATAAGCGATGAGTGAAACAATCACCTCCGCATCCGCCACGGCCCGCTACGTCCGCGTTACTCCGATGAAGGCGCGCCGCGTCATCGACTTGGTTCGCGGTAAATCCGTAGCCGAGGCACTGGCCATCCTGAAGTACGCTCCTCAGGGAGCTGCCAAGCCGGTAGCCAAGGTCGTTGCATCCGCAGCCGCCAACGCCGAGAACAACTTCGGTCTGGATCCACGCACCCTGGTCATCTCTGAGGCTTATGCCAACGAGGGCCCCACCATGCGCCGCTTCCAGCCGCGTGCACAGGGTCGTGCATTTTTGATTCGTAAGCGCACCAGCCACATCACCGTGGTGGTCGAGAGCCAGAAGGAAGGGGCCAAGTAATGGGCCAGAAGATCCATCCTCACGGCCTACGTTTGGGCATCACTTCCGACTGGAAGACCCACTGGTACGCCGACAAGGACTACGCTAACTACGTAGCCGAAGACATCAAGATCCGTCAGTACCTCGAGAAGGGCCTCGACCGCGCCGGCATCGCCGACGTCGTTATCGAGCGCACCCGTGACCGCGTCCGCGTTGACATTCACACCGCCCGTCCGGGCATCGTGATTGGCCGCCGCGGCGCTGAGGCCGACCGCATCCGCCGCGAGCTCGAGAAGCTCACCGGCAAGATGGTCGCCCTCAACATCCTCGAGGTCAAGCAGGTCGACGCCAACGCAACTCTCGTCGCGCAGTCCGTCGCCGAGCAGCTCGTCAACCGCGTGGCTTTCCGCCGCGCCATGCGCAAGGCTATCCAGTCTGCCATGCGTCAGCCGCAGGTCAAGGGTATTAAGATCCTCTTGGCTGGTCGTCTGGGCGGTGCCGAGATGTCTCGTACCGAGCGCTACCACGAGGGTCGCGTTCCGCTGCACACTCTTCGCGCCGAGATCGACTACGGCACCGCAGAGGCCCACACCACCTTCGGCCGCATTGGCATTAAGGTGTGGATCTACAAGGGTGACGTCGTCGGTGGCGTGCGTGAATCCGAACTGAACGCTCCGACGCAGGGCCGTGGCCGCGGCGACCGTGGTGGTCGTCCGCGTCGCGGTGGCCAGCGTCGCCAGCGCGCACAGCAAAAGCAGGAGGGCTAATCCATGCTGATTCCTAAGCGCGTTAAGTACCGTCGCCAGCATCGCCCTACTCGTAGTGGCATGTCCAAGGGCGGTAACCGCATTAACTTCGGCGATTACGCTATCCAGGCTCTCGAGCCGGCGTACATCACCAACCGTCAGATTGAAGCCGCACGTATTGCCATCAACCGCCACATCAAGCGCGGTGGCAAGGTGTGGATCAACATCTTCCCGGATCGTCCTTTGACCCAGAAGCCGCTCGGCGTGCGTATGGGTTCCGGTAAGGGTCCGGTTGAGAAGTGGGTGGCCAACGTCAAGCCTGGCCGCGTTCTTTTCGAGATGAGCTACCCGTCCGACGAGGTTGCAATCGAGGCTCTGCGCCGTGCCGGCCAGAAGCTTCCCTGCAAGTTCCGCATCATCAAGAAGGAGGACCAGTTCTAATGGCAACCGGTACCCCCGCACACGAGTTCCGCGAACTCGACAACGCTGAGCTGGAAACCCGCCTCAAGAGCGCCAAGGAAGAACTCTTCAACTTGCGCTTCCAGAAGGCCACCGGCCAGTTGACCAACAACCGCCGCATCGGCACGGTCAAGCGCGACATCGCCCGCATTTACACCGTTCTGCGCGAGCGCGAGTTGGGTCTGTCCGTAGTTCCGGGAGCTGAGGCTTAATCATGAGTGAGGCAAACGTGACTGATTCCAACAATGCTCCTAAGAAGGAGAAAGGTGCGCGCAAGACCCGCGTCGGCTACGTGGTTTCTGACAAGATGCAGAAGACCATCGTCGTCGAGCTCGAGGATCGTAAGCAGCACGCACTGTACGGCAAGATCATGCGCTCCAACTCCAAGGTGAAGGTGCATGACGAGAACGAGACCGCCGGCATCGGCGACCGCGTTCTCATCGCCGAGACCCGTCCGCTGTCCAAGGACAAGCACTTCCGTCTCGTCGAGATCGTTGAGAAGGCTAAGTAAGACTTAGTCCTCCTCGCACAACTAGGCCCCGCCACTCGCACACATCGTGCAGGTGGCGGGGCTTTTTGCATGCTCAAACCTCCATAACCACGAGTGGGGGTGAGACGAGCGGGGAGCATTCCCCGAGAAAGAGAATCTGCGCCTAGGAATTGTTAGGGTGCTTAGAGCGAAGTAAAGCATCGCCCCTATTTCACTTCATTCCCCTAGTTCTCTCGTTCTCTGACCGTCTCTCTACGGTGCTGTTGCAAAGTTGGGGCAGTAGGAAGACCGGCGTGAAATAA
The DNA here is from genome assembly GCF_002390965.1 of Corynebacterium sp. UBA4397. Taxonomy (NCBI): domain Bacteria; kingdom Bacillati; phylum Actinomycetota; class Actinomycetes; order Mycobacteriales; family Corynebacteriaceae; genus Corynebacterium; species Corynebacterium sp. UBA4397. Next base: position 12 of record NZ_DGRD01000030.1, on the reverse strand, counting down.
TCACAGCCATGG
>NZ_DGRD01000053.1:330-67323 GCF_002390965.1 Corynebacterium sp. UBA4397 | reverse complement strand
ACTCGGCTACGAGGTCAACACCTCGGCCGAGTTGTGCGAAGTACTCCTGCAAGCCCATGACCGTCACGCTAAGGCACAGCCACCCAGCACAACAATCCTCAACCGCGCCCAGTAAGGAAACTGTGGATAACCCACCAGCGCCGGACGCAGTAATCCACAGACACGCCGCCTTACCAGAATTCCATAGTGCGGTAGCACGGCCATCCGGCCTATCCTGAATGATCGGGCTCAAGCGGAGGACAACTGACCAACAAAATCACTGCACTCTACAACCGGAAGAACTACTGAACCCGCGATAGGGCACGTAGGGTGGGCGGCATGGAGACTTTTCGCAAAAGAGTTCAAGAAAGCGATCAAGCCGGGGCGGAGGCGGCCGGACTCTCCTGGCTGGCCGAGGCCTGCCCGCAGGCCGTCGTGGACGTGGTGTCCTATGGTGATGACTTCATTGAAACGCAGCGCGTGCGTGAGGTTCCCCCGACCGCGCAGGCGGCCTTTGCTTTCGGTCGCAACCTGCGGCGCATTCATGATTCCGGCGCCCCCGCCTTCGGCAGTCCTCCGGCGGGCTGGGAAGGCAAGAACTACATCGGGCGCGTGAGCCAGGAGTGCACTCCAACCGATGATTGGGGTCAGTTCTACGCGGAGCAGCGCGTGCTGCCCTTCGCTGAGGCAGCTGGGCTGCGACCTGGTCAGCTCGATACCGTCAAGCGCGCCTGCGCCGCCATCGAAAAAGCCACATGGGACATTGCTCCCGCGCGCCTGCACGGGGATCTCTGGGCCGGAAATCTTCTTTTTAGTGCCAGCGGCGGGGTAGTCATTGACCCGGCCGCGCATGGCGGGCATCCGCACACAGATCTGGCCATGCTGGCGTTGTTCGGGGCGCCCTATCTGGAGGAGATCTTCCGCGGCTACGGCACCCCGCGCGATATCGAGCGCTGGATTCCGCTGCACCAGCTTCACCCCTTGGCGGTGCATTCGCTGACTCACGGCACTGCCTATCACTGCCCGCTCGAACGGGCAGCCGGGCTCACCCTAGAACTACTCGAGGCCTAAGCCGCTGCTTGCCTATGTCGAGGCTCTAGGTAGTGGCTGGCCCGCTGGGCATGACTCGCTTGTGCGCGCCCTTCTTCCACAGGAACTCGATGCGCTCACGCGCGGCCTCGGGAACGTCCTTGCCCTCGAGGTAGTCATCGATGTGGGCATAGGTAACACCCAGCGCCTCCTCATCGGGCAGCTGCGGCTTATTGTCTTCTAGGTCTGCCGTGGGGACCTTCTTCCACGTGGAATCCGGCGCTCCCAAGTGGCGCAGTAGCTGCGCGCCCTGGCGCTTGTTGAGTCCTTCTAGCGGAAGGAGATCTGCTGCGCCATCTCCCCATTTGGTGAAGAATCCGGCGAGGTTCTCCGCAGCGTGATCGGTGCCGATGACCAGTGCGCCGACCTCGCCAGCCAGGGCGTACTGGGCTGTCATGCGCAGGCGTGCCTTGATATTGCCGCGGTTAAGATCACCGAGTCCGGGGCTCTCGAGGCTGCCGGCAACCTCGGTTTCTATGGCCCGGGTGGCGGTGGCGATGTTGATGGTGGGGCGATGCGTGGGCTGGATAAACTCGAGCGAAATCTGCGCATCAGCCTCATCTGCCTGGACGCCATAGGGTAGGCGGACCGCCCAGAACTCCGCGCCTGCAACGCGCGCGACGGCGAGCTGCGCTAAGCGCCCAGCCAGCGTGGAGTCTTGACCTCCGGAAATGCCGAGCACGTAGCCCTTGGCGCCAGTACGGCGCAGATAATCGGCTAAGAACTCGACTCGAGCTTCTACTTCTGTTTCTGGATCGATAAAGGGCTTAACACCCAGGACTTTTATGATCTCTTCTTGCAGTGTGCGTGGAGTAGTCGACATGACGTTCATGGTAGCTGCCTGCCACAATGACTGTTTGTGAATAGCCAAACTTATGTCAAGGTCGTGGCCGGCATAGCAGCCCTCGGTGGACTGCTATTTGGCTACGACACAGGTGTTATATCCGGCGCCTTATTGTTTATCACCCCGGAATTTAATATGACCGCCCACCAGGAAGGCTGGGTCACCTCGATGCTCCTGGTCGGCGCGATGCTCGGCGCGCTGGTGGCAGGCCGGGTGGCAGATCGCTACGGGCGGCGGACAACCCTTATCCTCGGTGGCCTCATATTCGTCGCCGGGTCCATCTGGTGTGCTCTGGCCGGAACTATCGGCAGCTTGGCGCTTGCGCGGGCTTTCCTGGGAGTGGCAGTCGGTGGCGTTTCTATTGTTTCACCGATGTATATCTCCGAGATCGTGCCAGCCGCCGTGCGCGGGCGCATGGTCTCACTCAATACCTTGATGATCGTCGTGGGACAGCTGATGGCTTATCTGGTCAACTCTGCTCTGGCCACGAGTGCCAACTGGGAACTCATGCTGGGTCTAGCTGCCGTGCCTGGACTTTTATTGGCGGTGGGCATGTTCTTCCTGCCAGATACGCCAATCTGGCTGGCCACTCGCGGGCACGGGGAGAAAGCGCGGGCCATCGCTACCCGCGCCGGGATGCATGTTGAGGAATTAGCCTCGGCAAATGCCGCTCGCCGGGCAGGGCGCTCGGAGTGGTTTAGCCTTAGGCGCTTCCGGTGGATGCAGGTAACAGTACTGCTGGCCATGCTCATGGGACTTACCCAGCAGATTACCGGGGTCAACGCCATCATCTACTTCGCCCCGACGATGATGAATAAGGTGGGCATATCTACGGAGAACTCCGTCTATACCTCAATAGTCATCGGGTTAGCCTCTGTGGTCGCCTGCATCATCGGTCTCAAGGTCATCGATCGCATTGGTCGCAAGCGCCTTTTGCTTATAGGTCTCAGCGGCAATGTCATCTCGTTGCTTATTCTCTCCGTGGCTTATTCGCAGGCGGATGGCTCGACCACGATGGCTATGATTTCGCTCGTGTTTATGGCGTTGTTTATCGCCTTCCAACAGGCTGCGGTTTCTCCAGCGACGTGGTTGCTTATCTCGGAACTAGTTCCTTCGCAGGTGCGAGGCCTGGGCATGGGCATTGCCGGGCTCTCCCTCTGGCTGACCAACTGGGCCGTGGCTCAATATTTCTTGCCGCTGGTGGAATGGCTTTCTGGTTCGGTGGCTTTCCTAGTCTTTGCCTGCCTCGGGCTCGTTGCCGTGGGCTATACGCGCGTCCTTATTCCGGAAACAATGGGGCGCAGCCTTGAGCAAGTCAGTGAGGAAATGGAGCGGCGTTACGCCAAGGTTTCCTAGTTTTGGTTCTTTCGTGCACGTGGGGTATTATTTTCGATCGTGTCATGGTCGGGTTTATGCCCGGCTTTGCTTTAACTATTCAACCGCATTTAGATTGCGCATAACGAAAGGAGCGCCCGATGAAGGTCCGCAAGTCGCTTCGGTCGCTGAAGAAGAAGCCGGGCGCCCAGGTTATTCGCCGCCACGGTAAGGTCTTCGTGATCAACAAGAAGGATCCGCGTTTCAAGGCTCGCCAAGGCTAGTCTCGAACACTTAAACCTCCGGCCCTTAAACCACCATTTTCCTCGCGGAAGATGGAAAGAGTTAAGGGCCGGAGGTTTTTCCTGTCTCGGGCACTTCGCTCACTCACGCCCGCCGTACGGGTGAGCGCGGCAGGCATAAGGCGAATGGGGCTAGTGGATCAGAAGCGGAACATCTCTCGCAGGCGCTTGACGACGTCGGGATTGGCCTGGACCAGCCAGGACACAAGGCCCACGGCGCTGGCAATGCCGACCGCTGCGCCCACGATGCCAGCTAGCGCGCCCCCGAAGGAAGAAGCGCCGGAACTACCAGGGATTTTATCGTCTCCGCCTGGCTTATCTCCTATCTGGAAGGTTTGAGTGGGCGAGTAGCTGGTACCACCGTAGGGATCCTCGGAGCGGACATACCAGCTATGGCGTCCCGCGGAGAGCTTTTTCCAGGTGGTACTGCCGAACTCACCGGAAGCCACGTCGGCCTGGGTACCGATGACCTCATCGCTGAGGAAGTCAACTCCCAAGGCATCGGTCTTTAGGGTGCGTTTGGTCTCCGGGATAATGCCCAGCTGCTCATAGGACACGTCGAATTGCTGGTAGAGATTCGGATTATCAGCAGGACCGAGGAGGGAGGGTTCCTCGGAGTTGTAGTCATCCAGCGAAGGAGAATAGGTACGCACCATCATCTTCTTGGCTTCGTTATCGAAGTGCATCATGCGCAGGTAGCCCTGGCCGCCCTCGGGTAGGGCCTGATAGTCGAAGAGCATCGCGGTGACGGTGCGGTCCCCCGTGCCATCGCCGTTGTCATCGAAGTCATAGGTCTTGGTGAAGGCGTCGTGATAATGGCCGGACATGACCATGCGAACGTTGGGGTTCTTTGCCACGACCTCGTCGAGAATGCGCTGCGGAATGGGGCCGAGTCCGCCGGTGGTGAGCATGAACTCGTGCAGATTGATGATGGCGACGCGCTCGGGGTGCTGGGCCAAGACCTTATTCATCCACGCGACTTCCTCGTCTCCTGCGGCCCAGCTCATGGCGACGTTGATGAAGTCCACGCCACCGGCTGAGAAGAGGTCGTAGTGGGCGCGGTTGTCTTGGTAGCTCTCTGCATACCACGGCTTATCCTCGTAGCGCTGCGCGCCGAAGTACTTGCTGTACTGGGTGAAGTCATCTTCCTTGTGCCCCACATCGTGGTTTCCGGCGAGCACCGAGTAGGGCAGACCAGCCTCATCGAGGCGGGCGGACTCGGGGTCGGCGGGCCGCCACCGGGGCGNNCCTGGGGATCGGCGCCCTGCCACTGGGCCGGTTCATGGGCGTTGTCTACGATATCGCCGGTGTGGAAGAGGAACTTAATACTCTTATTCTCCCGCTGATCTAGGACATAGTCGTGGATCTTGCTCTGATGCTTGTGGAAGGCAGGCGTGGCATTGTAGTACTGGGTGTCCGATTCCCAAGCGAGGGTGAAATCGTAGTCGGAGCGTGGGACGTCCTCTGGGTTGGCTACCGGGGCCGCAGAGTCGCGCGAGGACTTGTCCTTCTCGGCGAAACCTTCGGAGTGTTGGACGAGCAACGTGGCCTTGCCATCAGTGACGAAGTCAGCGGCTTTGATCATCCCCTGGAGTTCAAAAGATTCTTCCGCTGCTCCGGTGAGGTGCCGGGTGATTTCTTGCCAGCCGCTGCCATCCGCACGCAGTGCATAAAGGATGATTTGGGCGCGACTATCGGCCGCTCCCTGCCAGTTGACGCGCAGCTGTGTCCCCTCGGAGACCTCGCTCGGCGCGTCGACCTCGAAGAGCTGATAAGGCAGGGTGGAGTCGGAGGAAGTCTCGGTTGCCAGGCCATCGGCGGTGGAAAGCTCTTTCACCTGTTCTTTAGTAAGCGCTTGAGCTGCAGCGCGGTCTGCCGCGGAGGCGGCCGCATCCTCGGTCTCACCGGAGGACATGCGCACGGAGCCATCCCCTGGCTGCGGCCGGATTGCCTTGAGGAAGGTCATGTTGACCTTGTCCCCGCTGGGATCTTGAGATTTTGCCTTGAGCTCCACGTCCCCCGCCTGGACAGTGGATCCATCGGCGGGCGAGTAGTCGCCGCTGGTGGGGTTTTCTTCCGGGGTGCTGAAGTTGATGGTCTTTTCGGTGCGGTTGCCCACCTTATCTTCGGCACGGACAACGAGGCTGTGTTCGCCCGCCGACAGATCCAGGGATCCGGTGCTCAGAGGGAGGGTGACGCGTTCGCCATCCAACAGGGCCTCGACGGAATCCACGCCGGAGCCAGAATCAGTCGCGGCGGCGTTGATCTCGACCCTGCCGCGCAATTCCTCGCCCTCGGTGACTCCGGTGATGTCGAGCTGCGGGCCTTGATTGTCCACGCGCACGGTGCGCTCGAGCGTATTTTCCCCGTCGGTGACGGCGACGGTGTGGTCGCCTTCGGCGATGGCGGTGGTATCCCAGGCATGGGCCACGCCGGTATAAGCATCTGCGGGGATGGTGAATGTCGCATCGAAGAAGTCCAGTTTGCCCTCGCTATCGCCCATCCGCATCCAAGCAGAGGGGTCGTCGACGCCTGCGGGGTACAAGGTGCGCCCATCGGGCAGGACGAGGCGGAGGTTACGAATCTCGAAGTCGTCGTTGTTCTCATTCTCGTCGATCTTCGGGGCGGCCTTGGTACCGGCGTAGACGCTCACCGTGACGGAGCCGTCTTCGTTGATATGGTACAGCGGAACGGCGGTGGAAACGGTCTCTACCTCGGAGTAGGTTCCCTCGTCGAAGATGAGAAGCTCCTCATCGCCGGCTAAGATTCCGTTGCGGAAGAAGACATCGGTCTGGGTGACTTCCATGGCGAAGGTGGGCGCGGCAGCCAGGCTCTTAGCCGCCTCGACTGGGCTACCGTCGATGGACAGGCGCGCCGGCTTGTCTATGGACTCAGAAGCGCCGATGATGTCGGTGGTGCCGTTGACCCACGCGCCATCTTGTAGGTTCAGGGACAGTGGTCCCTGCTGTGCGCCCTTTACGTCAACGCGGCGGGTCTCGCTGGTGGTCTTGTTGCTGCCATCGGAGGCGGTGAAGCGGTACTCGTACCACTTCTTACCCGTGATGTCGGCCGCGGGAAGATCCCAGGCAAAGTCCTCGCCAGCGGCTGCGAGGTTGATGGCGCGGAAGTCCTCGTCCACGTTTGATTTAACTTCGAGGGTGACGGTCTTGGCCTGGAGATTATCGCGCACGGCGGCCGTGAAGGAGAATGTTCCCGCCGGATCGATTTCGGACTTGGTCTTGTCCTCGATTGCTGGGGCCTCGGTATCAGTTGGCAGCGAACCTGGCGTCTCGGGATGCTGCGCGGGGTGTGTCTCACCGGGCGTGGGGGTGGAGGAACCGAGGAGTTTTTGCAGGCCGGCATCGGAATCTGTGGACACATATTGCAGGCCCTTGTCGGCCTGGACATCGCTCGCACCGCGCAAATTATAGTAGGCACGATTAATCGCATGACCGGTATTGGTCTGGATCTGGATCCCGCGGGCGGAGCCGTTGGCCATGCCGCCGGAGTGAATGATGGCGAGTTGCTCTGCATTCAGGGTGGTGCCGAAGTTCTCGTTGAAGTCCTTGATTTCCAGCTCGTCATTTGGACCATTCTTAATCCAGAAGACCATCGATTTGCCGGCGGGGATGACGATATCTCTCTTTTCGGAGGGCCATAGCGCGGAGTTGGTGTTGGAGTTTTCGTCCGTGGGGTAGAGATAATTGAGCGTGTAGTCGGAGAAGTTGATATCGGCATCGGTCGTGTTGGTGACCTCGATGAACTCGAAGCCATCGGATCCTCCCACGTTCTTCGAATCGGGCAGGATCTCGCTAATTACCAAGGGGGCAGCCTCCTGGGGGGAGGTGACGCCCTCGAAGAGAGAATCATCTGGCTGTGTCGGCTCGCCAGGCACGTCATGCGGCTGCAGCTGGTCCTCGCTGACTTCACCCGGAGTGGGGGTGGTCTTGGTGCGCAGTGGGGTAGTGCCGGAGGCAGTGGAGGGGGATACTGCGAACTCTATGGCGGAATCGCGGCCCACGCTGCCCTTGGGATAAAAGGACCAGCCCACGACGGCGCCCTGCTCAAGGACGCGGATGCCGCGATCGCCACCGTTTGCTAGGCCGGATTGCCCGGAGGCGCGCGCGACTTGGACCTGCTCGGGAAGCGTGTGATGGGCGCGGAAGTCATCGACGGAGTATTGGGAGGTATCGACGGTGTCCGAGGAGTAGTTGAGCCAGACGACGACGCTTTCTCCTGGCGCCACGCTTAACTCCTCGTCCAAGCTCAGCGGGACGTCTTTCTCGGTATCCGGGGAGTCGGTATAGGAGTAGGAAAAGCTGTAGCCTTCCTTCCCCAAGGTCACCTCTGCGTCGGAGTTGTTATAGACCTCGAAGTACTCGAAGTTATCGTCTCCTGCATTGTCGGCGAGGATCTCCGTAACGATGAGCTTGTTGGCGGCGGGTGCGGCTTCGGTGCTAGGGCTTAAACGCGGATGTGCAGCACTGGGCTGGGCGGCGGCTACGGCGCCACTGCTAAGGGCGCAGGTGGCTGCGACTGCAATGGCCAAGCGAAGGCCATGCTTATGAAAATTCACTGGTGCTCCTTGAGAGAAAGTGGAGAGATATCGAAAAGGCGATTGGGCCGAGGGTGACTTTAGGTAGCATCTTTGAACTGCGGACGGATGGGAGGTGAACGCTGGGTCAACTCCGAGGAACATCTCGGGGCGGAAGATGAATTCCAGTCTTCCCCGTGCCGGGCCACCAAACCTACCCAATTGTGATTTGTGCCATAGTTAGGTGGCGTCGTCTAGCGAAAGTGCAGGAAGGCTTCGGGCGAGGCGGTGGCGCCCGCCGGGGCCCGGTGCAATATGTGGGCGGATGAAAATCCCATCCTGGGAATATCACGCGTGTAACTACTACATGTTGTGCTGGTTGCGATAAGAGGGCACAAAGTATAGTGTCGTGGGTACCGCTCACGGAGATGAAGAACTCCCGTTGGGCCTCTATTTTTTAAATAAATCCATCCGCATCGTCCGCCGCCCATCCGCAGGTCCTCGGGCCCCTCGTCGAAGGAATGAAGAATGTCTATCACCCTGTACACTAAGCCAGCTTGCGTCCAGTGCAACGCCACCAAGAAGGCTCTTGACCGCGCCGGTCTGGAGTACACCACCGTAGACGTCACCCTCGACGAAGAAGCGCGAGACTACGTCATGGCGCTCGGATACGTACAAGCCCCAGTGGTCTACGTCGATGGTGAGCACTGGTCCGGATTCCGCCCCGAGCGCATCAAGGCACTCGCGAGCACCTCCGTTGCCGCCTCGGCCTAGGGGCTCGAAGCCATGCTCGTCGTGTATTTCTCCTCCGCGACGGAAAACACGCACCGTTTCGTGCACAAACTTGACCTTCCTTCCGCGCGCATCCCGCTTCACCGCGCAGATCCGCAGCTCGTGGTCGACGAGCCCTATGTTCTCGTGTGTCCCACTTATGGTGGAGGGGCGTCGATAAGCCACGACAACTCGCGGCCGGTACCGAAACAAGTCATAAGATTCCTCAATAACGAGCACAACCGCGGCCTCATCCGCGCGGTAATTTCCGGGGGAAATAGCAACTTTGGGGCGGACTTCGGCAAGGCGGGGGACGTCATCGCCGCGAAATGTGGGGTGCCTTATGTCTATCGCTTCGAGCTCTTAGGCACGGATGAAGACGTTCACACTTGCCGCACAGGGCTGATAGAAAACGCAGCAGCATTGGGCCTAGCGCTCGCCGCCTGAGAAGGCGAGACGAGCGGGTAGGCTCGATTAGTTTTATAGGGTTAATTAACACAGAAAGGCTTCCTCAGCCGTGACTATTCAAATGGGTAAGACCGTAGCCGAGCCGGTAAAGGCGGCAGAACAGCTCGATTATCATGCGCTCAATGCCCTGCTCAATCTTTATGACGAGAATGGCAATATCCAGTTCGACAAGGACCGCGAAGCGGCTAACCAGTTCTTCCTGCAGCACGTCAACCAAAACACCGTCTACTTCCACGACTTGGAAGAAAAGATCGACTACCTGATCACCAACCAGTACTACGATCCGGCAGTAATCGCGCAATATGACTTCGCCTTCATCAAGTCCCTGTTCAAGCGTTCTTATTCTTTCAAGTTCCGCTTCAAGTCCTTCCTGGGCGCGTTCAAGTACTACACCTCTTATACGCTCAAGACCTTCGACGGCCGTCGCTACTTGGAGCGCTTCGAGGATCGCGTCTCCATGACCGCGCTCTTCTTGGCAGGTGGTGATGAGACCATTGCCGAGCACTTGGTTGATGAGATTATGACCGGGCGCTTCCAGCCGGCCACGCCTACCTTCCTCAACGCGGGCAAGGCGCAGCGCGGCGAGCTGGTTTCCTGCTTCCTCCTGCGTATCGAGGACAACATGGAGTCCATCGGGCGCTCCATCAACTCCGCCCTGCAGCTTTCCAAGCGCGGCGGCGGAGTGGCCCTGCTGCTGACGAATATCCGCGAGGCCGGCGCCCCCATCAAGCACATTGAGAACCAGTCCTCCGGCATCATTCCCGTGATGAAGCTGCTCGAGGATTCCTTCTCCTATGCCAACCAGCTCGGCGCACGCCAGGGCGCGGGTGCGGTCTATCTCAATGCCCACCACCCAGACATCTTGAGCTTCCTCGACACCAAGCGCGAGAACGCGGATGAGAAGATTCGCATCAAGACGCTGTCGCTCGGCGTTGTCATCCCTGACATCACCTTCGATCTTGCCAAGCGTAACGAGGACATGTACCTCTTCTCGCCTTATGACGTCGAGCGCGTCTATGGCAAGCCCTTCGCGGACATTTCCGTGAGCGAGCACTACGAAGAGATGGTGGAAGATCCTCGCATCACGAAGAAGAAGATCAACGCGCGCCACTTCTTCCAGACCTTGGCGGAGATTCAGTTCGAGTCCGGTTATCCCTACATCATGTACGAGGACACGGTAAACCAGGCCAACCCGGTCAAGACCGGCTGGATCAACATGTCCAACCTGTGCTCGGAGATCCTCCAGGTCAACTCGGCCTCTGAGTTCGCCGATGACTTAAGCTACAAGAAGATGGGGGAGGATATCTCCTGCAACTTGGGCTCGCTCAACATCGCCGCCACCATGGATTCGCCTGACTTCGCCCTGACAGTGGAAACCGCCATCCGCGGATTGACCGCGGTTGCGGATAAGACTGCCATCGATTCGGTTCCTTCGGTTCGCAAGGGCAACGATGACTCCCACGCCATCGGCCTTGGTCAGATGAACCTGCACGGCTACCTTGGACGCGAGCACATTGAATATGGCTCGGAGGAAGGGCTGGACTTTACCAACGCCTACTTCGCTGCGGTGCTTTATGCTGCCTTGCGGGCTTCCAACCGGATCGCCCGCGAGCGCGGCGAGTATTTTACCGAGTTCCCGCAGTCTGAATACGCCTCCGGCGAATTCTTTGACCGTTACGATCCCGCTGAGTTCGCCCCGCAGACGGACAAGGTCAAGGAGCTCTTCGCCGCTTCCTCCATTCACACCCCCTCCGCCGAGGATTGGTCGGCGCTGAAGGCGGACGTGGCCAACTACGGGCTCTACAACCGCAACCTGCAGGCCGTGCCACCAACGGGCTCGATCTCCTATATCAACAACTCCACCTCCTCGATTCACCCGATCGCCTCCAAGATCGAGATCCGCAAGGAGGGCAAGATCGGCCGCGTGTACTACCCGGCTCCGCATATGAACAACGAGAACCTTGAGTACTTCAAGGATGCCTATGAGGTGGGCTATGAGAAGATCATCGATACCTACGCCGTGGCCACCAAGTACGTCGATCAGGGACTCTCGCTGACGCTGTTCTTCAAGGACACCGCCACCACCCGCGACATCAACCGCGCTCAGATCTACGCTTGGCGCAAGGGAATCAAGACCCTCTACTACATCCGCCTGCGCCAGATGGCACTGGAAGGCACCGAGGTCGAGGGCTGCGTTTCCTGCATGCTCTAACGCTGCTAGTTCGGTGCGCCCAGCTCTTTTGTAGTGTTGGTGCGCGCCGTATCTAGAATTTCCCGCGCTAGCGTCTCGGCCTCGTCGGGACGCGAGTCGCAGATCGCGCGTGCGAGGTCTAGATGTAATTCTGCCGTGCCGCCAAGGGGGTCGCGCTTGGCGGAGCCAAAGACAGACTTGCCCTTGAGCAAGGATAAAAGTGAAGGGGCCAAGGCCGCGAACATCTCGTTGCCCGAGGCGTGCAGCACCATCGTGTGGAAACGCAGGTCTGCGGCCAACTCCTCCCCGGTCCGCGGTGATGGCGTGTTTTCCAGTTCATGGAGCTTGCGCGCTAGCGCCAAGATTTCACGGCGCTCTTCAACCGGCGCACTAGTGGCTGCTAGACGCGCCGCCATTGGCTCAATGGAAAGACGCAGTTGGTTGAGCGAGCTAACTTGCTCCTGCCGCGTTTTCTCATTGCTCAGGCGCCAGGAAATGATGGCGTGATCAAAGACCGACCATTCCTGCATGGGCAGCACTGTGATGCCCACCCTGCGTGAGGATGAAACCAAGCCGAGTTGCTCCAGCGCCCGCATGGCCTCACGCGCCACGGTGCGCGAGACATTGAAACGCTCGGAGAGACTCTGCAAGGTAAAAGTCGACCCGGGGACAATGGCGCCGCTAACAATGTCTGATCCAACACAGTCGAGGACGCTATTGAGCAGCGGCAGGGAGTGGTCCGTTGAAGTAGTCAAGGCTTATGGCCTCCAGTAGGGGATAGGGTAGAGGGTTGGGGAAGCTGAAAGCGGAGTAGCAACGAGTTAGGGGGTGAAGCTACAACGCTTAAAGCTTTAGAGATTGGAACAACGATATAAGTCTCTCTAAAATACCTTGCTTCCTGCAGCAAATCAGCGAAATGTGCAACATTTGTATCACCTTTGCATTGCTTTCTCGTTCAAGTACTGCGAATTGCTGCTTTGGCAGGTCAAGCTAATAGTTCCCGCCAGTGCGGAGGTTGAGTAGGCTGGGGTGCTGAACTAAGTTCTGTAATCTACCTCGATCTACTAGAGAGCAAGTGAGGGAATAACGCGTGTCTCACGACTACGACTCATATGTAAAAGACCACGAAAAGCCGGTTAAAGCCATTAACTGGAACACCATCCCCGATGAAAAAGACCTCGAGGTGTGGGAGCGGTTGACGGGTAACTTCTGGCTTCCTGAGAAGGTTCCAGTATCCAATGACATCCCCAGCTGGAAGACCTTGACGGAGAAAGAAAAAGAGACCACCATGCGGGTCTTCACGGGTCTGACGTTGCTGGACACCATCCAGGGCACCGTGGGTGCGGTCTCCCTGCTTCCCGATGCCGCCACGCTGCACGAGGAGGCCGTCTACACCAACATTGCGTTTATGGAGTCCGTCCACGCGAAGTCTTACTCCAATATCTTCATGACTTTGGCCTCCACCACCGTCATCAACGATGCCTTCCGTTGGTCGGAGGAGAACGCGAACCTGCAGCGCAAGGCCAAGATTGTCCTGTCCTACTACGAGGGCGAGGATCCTTTGAAGAAGAAGGCTGCTTCCACTCTGCTGGAGTCTTTCCTCTTCTACTCCGGCTTCTACCTGCCGATGTACTTCTCCTCGCGCGCGAAGCTGACCAACACTGCGGACATCATTCGCCTCATCATCCGTGACGAGGCTGTGCACGGCTACTACATCGGCTACAAGTTCCAGCAGGGTTACAAGAAACTCAGCGCCGAAGAGCAGGCGGAGCTCAAGGAGTACACCTTCGATCTCCTCTACGATCTCTACGACAACGAGATCTCCTACACCGAGGACCTCTATGATGACTTGGGCTGGACCGAGGACGTCAAGCGTTTCCTGCGTTATAACGCCAATAAGGCGCTCAATAACCTGGGATTCGAGGGCCTGTTCCCAGTGGATGAGACCCGCGTTTCGCCTGCCATCTTGTCCTCCCTTTCGCCCAACGCCGACGAGAACCACGATTTCTTCTCCGGCTCGGGTTCCTCCTATGTAATCGGCAAGGCCGAGGACACCACGGACGACGACTGGGACTTCTAAAGAGGGCGCGATAGCCGCTTATCTGCTGTTAAGGTGTCTGGCATGCCGCCTATAGCCAGTACCATTCAATCTGTTCCCGCCTCTGGCATCCGGAGGATCTTCGAGCTCGCAGCGGGAATGGAGGATGTAATCCCGCTTAGCGTCGGGGAGCCAGGCCTTGCGGTCTCGCAGGAGATTCGCGCTGCAGGGGCACGCGCTTGGCGGGAGGACCCGATAAACTACACGCCCAATAGCGGGCTGCCCGCACTGCGCAGTGCCATTCGGGGGAAGCTGGCACTGCATAATGGATACGCCGTGGAGGAGGAGCAGATCCACGTCACGGCGGGTGGCGCGCAGGCGTTGCACATGGCGATGACCTTCACGTTGAGTGCCGGCGATGAAATCCTGATTCCGGATCCGGGCTATGCCACCTTCGCCATGGCTCCGCGCTTGCTCGGGGCAGTTCCGGTGCCCTATGAGCTGCGCCAGGAGCGAGGGTTTCTGCCGGATGTGGCCGAACTAGAAAAGCTAGTGGGGCCGCGCACCCGCGTGCTGCTGGTCAATTCGCCTTCGAATCCTCTCGGCGTGATCTTCCCGGAGGAGACCGTGCGTGAGTTGGTGGGCTTCGCCGCGCGCCATGACCTGTGGATCATTAGTGACGAGGTCTATGAATACCTCACTTTTGAACCCGGCTTCACCAGCTTTGCCGCAGTAGACACCGAGGATCGGGTATTCAGTATCTATTCTTTTTCTAAGACCTATGGCCTTACCGGTGCACGGATTGGTTACCTGGTCACGCCACCCGGCCTCAGTGAGAGATTCCGCGCGGCCCAAGAAGCAATCGTCAGCTGTGTGAGCGCGCCGGGTCAAGCGGCTGCCCTAGCTGCGATCGGCGGGGATGGATCCGATATTGCTGCTGCTCGCACACATTATGCGGGCAACATTCAGGCTGCCTGTGAGCTGCTCGATTCGAAGGGAGTTTCTTATCAGCGTCCCGCAGGTGCCCTGTACCTGTGGATCGACGTTTCTTATGCCAGCGGAGGAGACGTGGCCGCCTGGGCAGAGAAGTTCCTCCTCGAGTGCAAGGTCGCTCTGGCGCCAGGCGTGGCTTTCGGGGCCGCGGGGGAAGGCTGGGTCCGAGTGTGTATTGCTGGGGAGCGCGAAGAACTGCTGCAGGGCCTGAGCAGACTGCCCTCCTCGCAGCGCATTCAAGGAGAGGACTAGAAGGGATCAATCTATTGGTTGATTCATACCGGGGGAGAAGAACAGCTCGTTTTTGAGCTCGAACTGTCCAAAAATTGTGGCCTATCCCACTTCTTAATGTGGGGGAGTGTGGACAGGCTAGATTCTGCGGCGCTACGTGCTGGGGCTATGTGACGCATGTGGCGCCTAGCGGTGGGGGTGAGTGCGCGGAGGAGTATGGCCGCAAGCTGGATAATTGATAGTGAATTCCCCTAATATAGTTCGAGTAAACCTAGGTGTCATTCGGCCTCGCCGAGTGGCACTTGTAAATCAGGAGGATTTAAATGACCGCTGTGGCGCCACGGTTGGACGATTACGTCCCACCAACACGTCCGGAGCCGACCGGCAGTTCCAAGACCGGTTCCAAGGCTTGGGTATTTCTAACCACCACCGACCACAAGCAGCTGGGCATCATGTACTTGATCATGTCCTTCAGCTTCTTCTTCCTTGGTGGCTTCATGGCACTGCTCATCCGCGCTGAGCTTTTCAGCCCGGGCCTGCAGTTCCTTTCCAACGAGCAATTCAACCAGCTGTTCACCATGCACGGCACCGTGATGTTGCTTCTCTTTGCAACGCCGGTTGTCTGGGGTTTTGCCAACTACATTCTGCCGCTGCAAATCGGTGCACCTGACGTGGCTTTCCCGCGTTTGAACGCATTTGGTTTCTGGATCACTCTGACCGGCGGCATCGTGATGCTGCTCGGCTTCGCCACCCCGGGTGGCGCTGCTGACTTCGGTTGGACTATGTACATGCCTTTGGCTGACTCCGTCCACACTCCGGGCATCGGCGCGGATATGTGGATTGTCGGTGTGGGCGCAACCGGCGTTGGTACCATTTCCTCCGCCATCAACATGCTCACCACCATCTTGACTCTTCGCGCACCGGGTATGACCATGTTCCGTCTGCCGGTATTCACCTGGTGTATCTTCACCGCTTCCGCACTGGCACTGATGATCTTCCCGCTCCTGACCGCTGCGGCGCTGGGCGTGCTCTATGACCGCAAGCTCGGCGGCCATATCTTTGACTCCGCCAACGGTGGCGCCATCCTGTGGCAGCACCTGTTCTGGTTCTTCGGCCACCCCGAGGTCTACGTCCTGGCACTTCCGTTCTTCGGCGTTATCTCCGAGGTCATCCCGGTCTTCGCCCGCAAGCCTGTCTTCGGCTATGTTGGCTTGGTCTTCGCGGTTCTCGCCATCGGCGCCCTGTCCATGGCCGTCTGGGCTCACCACATGTTCGTCACCGGCGCGGTGCTGCTCCCATTCTTCTCCTTCATGACGTTCTTGATTGCGGTTCCTACCGGCGTTAAGTTCTTCAACTGGGTCGGCACCATGTGGAAGGGGCACATCACCTGGGATACTCCGATGATTTGGGCTCTGGGCTTCATGGCTACCTTCCTCTTCGGTGGTATGACCGGCGTTATGCTTGCCTCCCCGGCGCTGGACTTCCAGCTCGCGGAGTCCTACTTCCTCATCGCGCACTTCCACTACACCTTGTTCGGCACCGTTGTATTCTCCGCTTTCGCGGGCCTGTACTTCTGGTTCCCCAAGATGACCGGACGCATGCTCGACGAGCGCCTGGGCAAGATTCACTTCTGGCTGACCTTCGTTGGCTTCCACGGCACCTTCTTGGTCCAGCACTGGGTCGGCAACATGGGTATGCCGCGTCGCTACGCTGACTACCTCGAGACCGATGGTTTCACCGTATTCAACCAGATCTCCACCATCTTCTCCTTCGTCTTGGGCGCTTCCGTTATCCCGCTGGTATGGAACGTGTTCAAGTCTTGGCGCTACGGCGAGATCGTCACCGTTGATGACCCTTGGGGCTACGGCAACTCCCTCGAGTGGGCAACTTCTTGCCCGCCGCCGCGTCACAACTTCGTCTCACTGCCGCGTATCCGCTCCGAGCGCCCCGCGTTCGAGCTGCACTACCCGCACATGGTTCAGCGCATGCGCGCGGAGGCTCACGTTGGCCACCAAGGCGTCGATCACCGCAGCGATGTTCACCAGTCGGTACCTCCTACCGAGCCGGTATCCGCTAAGTAGCGTGACCGTTATTCAACACTCCTGACAGGCCGCCTTCTCCAGAGATTCTTCTCCGGGGACGGCGGCTTTTGTGATCCGTGGTCTGAGACATTGGCGGACATAGCCAGCCATGGCAGCACAATGGCTAGATGCGATGTGTGCTTCGGCTGCGTGCGGTGGAATAATGTCCTGCGTGGATACTCTCAACGAATCTTTTGCAGTTATCACCGCCTCGGGACCAGACAAGCCCGGGGTCTCTGCCGCATTCTTTCGCGTCTTAGCCTCCTACAACATTGAGCTGGTTGATGTGGAGCAGGCCATTTTTTCTGGACGCATCTCCTTGGCTGCCTACGCTCACATCGATGCCGCCCGCGTTGAAGATATTGAACGCGGGCTGAAGAACACTCTCAGCATCTACGGGCAGTCCATCACCATCACGGTGGAGGAGGGCGCACGCGGCTCGCGTCCGCGCTCCACCCATGTCCTCGTCGTGCTGGGGTCGAGGGTTACGGCGCACGACGTCTCCTCTCTGGCGCAGACTCTGGCCAACTTCAACGCCAACATCGACCGCATTCGCGGCCTTTCCTCCAAGCCGCTGACCGGCATTGAATTCTTTGTCACCTTGGAGGGAAGCGAGGACACCGTGCGCGCTGCGCTCACGCAGCTTTCGGGCGAGCTGGGAATCGACATTGCTATAGAGCGTGCCGGCCTGCAACGCCGTTCCAAGCGCCTCATCTGCTTTGATTGCGACTCGACACTGATTACCGGTGAGGTCATCGAGATGCTTGCGGCGCATGCAGGCAAGGAGGCCGAGGTCGCCGCCGTCACGGAGCGCGCCATGCGCGGAGAGCTCGATTTCGAGGAGTCCCTGCGCGAGCGCGTGGCTACCTTGGCCGGGCTGCCCGAGTCCGTCATCGCTAAGACCGCAGCAGGCATTGAGTTGACCCCGGGCGTGCGCACGACGATTCGCACTCTCAAGCGCATGGGGTACCGGGTTGCGGTGGTCTCCGGCGGCTTCATTCAGGTCCTCGAGGGCCTGGCTCGGGAGCTCGACCTTGATTATGTTCGGGCCAACACGTTGGAGATCGAGGACGGCAAGCTTACCGGCCGAGTCGTTGGCAAGGTCGTGGACCGCAAGGCCAAGGAGGAGTTCCTCCGAGAGTTCGCCGCGGATTCCGGTTTGCAGATGAGCCAGACCGTCGCGGTGGGAGACGGCGCCAATGATATCGACATGATTGCGGCTGCGGGACTCGGCATTGCTTTCAACGCCAAGCCGGCGTTGCGTGAGGTGGCGGATGCTTCCGTCAACCACCCATATATGGATGAGGTGCTGCAGCTCCTGGGGATCCCTTCCGAGGAGATCGTTGTTGACTAACTTCGAGGTTGCACACGCGCGCCTTGTGGCCGCGGCGACCGGGCGGGATTGGCACGAGGATCCAGAGGATCCCGCACGCCCAGAGACGGTGCAGGCGATGCAGATCGTCTTGAACCTACCCAAGCAGGAGCCGCCTTCGCGCACGGTGGCGCTCGAGGCGGCGGCGCGCGCCGTGGTCTCGGTGTGTCTCGATGATCGCGCCGGCGAGGAGGGCGCTTTCTCGCAGGCGCTTGCGCACTGGTATGGCCACCGCATTCGCAAGATCGCGCGGCGGGCCCGTAACAAGGCCTGGCGCGATGTGCAGGCCCTGCCAGGGGTGAGCGTTGCAGACACCGCGCGAGCATTCGCGCCCTCGGCTCTGTCCGAGGTGGACGCCCAATTGTCCAAGCTGCAGATAGGCCACACGGAGCTCGCCCACGATGAGCCGGGCCCCGCGCTTGGCGATGTCCCCGTCATCTACATCGATGCCTCACTCCCGATGTCCGCTGGCAAGGCTGCGGCCCAGGTGGGTCATGGCTCGATGCTATTGGCCGGACACATGGATGTAGAGGAGGCGCGGGCTTGGGCCCAGCGCGGTTTCATGCTTTCGGTGCGCGAGGTGCCGACGGTGCAGTTTCGCCGCGCCTGTGCGCAACCGGGGGCCGTGGTGGTGCGCGATGCCGGATTTACCGAGATAGCCCCGGATTCCGCGACGGTCTGCGCCCTTCGTCGCCCGCTAGAGGGTTTGATTTAGCTCGCTATGCGGCGGCAACTCAACGTGGGAGTAAACCGCTAGATCGTCGAATTTGTCGTTGAGGTATTGGGCCGCCCGCGCAATTCCCTCGAGTTCAAAGCCGGCCTTTTCGGCCACACGTCGCGAGGCGAGATTGTCTACCGCGGCGCGCAGCTCCACCCGCACGTAGCCTTCGGCGTGCGCCCATGCGGTGACGGTGCGCAACGCTTGAGTTGTCATCCCGCCGCCGCGGGCCCAGGGCGCGCAGTGGTAGCCTATGTCCCCGGCCAAGCTGCCGTGTGGACGAAATTCGATGACTCCGCAGAACTTATCGTTGCCGTCGACCATGGCCCAGGCGAGGTGGTCGAGGCCGATGAAATCGATGGCCATTTCCCGGGTATATGGATGAGGGATGGTGGTGAAGCGCTGGGTGAGGGGGTCGGTGCAGGCGGTGTGGAGCAAGTCGACGTCGTCAAGCGCGAGGGGGCGCAGGCCAGCTAGAACGGGAATGTTCATCGGGTTTCCACCAATCTTTTTAGGGCGCTTTTAACCACCTGAGGATCGGTGGTCTGCCACATGGGTGGCATGGAGGCCTTGAGGAATCCACCATAGCGTTTGGTGATGAGCCGGTTGTCGAGGACTGCAACGACCCCGCGATCCTCGACCGAGCGCAACAGGCGTCCCGCACCTTGGGCCAGCAGGAGCGCGGCGTGGGTGGCGGAGACCTCCATGAAGCCGTTGCGGCCTGCTGCCTGTGCAGCCTCGGTGCGTGCCTGCATGAGTGGGTTATCCGGGCGAGGGAAGGGGATGCGGTCGATAAGAACCAGGGAACAGGCGGGTCCTGGCACGTCGACCCCCTGCCACAGGGTGAGGGTGCCAAAGAGGCAGGAGTTCTCGTTCTTGCTGAAGCGATCCACCAATGCGCCGATGGAGTCCTCGCCCTGGACAAAGATCTCGAAGGGGATCTGCCCGCGTAGTTCCTCGGCGGCTTGTTGGGCCGCGCGACGGGAGGAAAATAGCCCCAGGGTGCGTCCCCCCGCAGCCATGATGAGCTCTTTGATCTCTTGTAACGTGGCGGGCGCTATCCCATCGCGTCCGGGGTTGGGCAGGTGCTTGGCCACATAGAGGATTCCCTTCTTGGCGGGATCGAAGGGGGTGCCTGCGTCGAGGGAATCCCAGGTGCCCTTGGGCATGCCCCACTGGGCGGCCATGGCGTCGAAGCGCCCACCTAGTGCCAGGGTGGCGGAGGTGAGAACCACGGTTTGCTCGCCGAAGAGCTTGTCATGCAGCATCCCGGCGATGAAGAGTGGGGCGACGGCTAAGGTATCCGTCATGGAGCGCTCGTCTCGTTCCATCCACACCACATCCTCGTGGGCCGAGGGATTGTCGGTGGCGAAGACATCGAGGATGCGCACGACTGCCTCGGACATGGTGGCCAGGTGATTGGCCAGGTTCTGGCGCTCGGCGAAGGTCTCAGGTTCGTTGGCCTGCTCGCCCTCGGGAGCGCGGGCGATGGCGTCTTTGCATTCGCGCAGGGTATCTCCCACGGCGGTGAGCTGCTGCTTGGCGTTATCGGGCAGATCTACCCAGCGCCCCGGTTCGAATTCGCCCAAGAGCATGGCAAACTCGTCTGCTAGTTGGGACAGGCGCTGATCTTTTCCTTCCGCTCCCAAGGACTTGGCGCGATTGGAGGCCATCTTGAGCGCGCGTCCGGTGATTTCCGCTGTCGATACCGAAGTGATGCGTCCGTCGAGCTCGTGGGCCTCGTCGACGATGACGACGTCGTGCTCGGGCAGGATGTTGATGTCGGAAATGGCGTCGATAGCCAGCAAGGCGTGGTTGGTCACCACGATGTTGACGTCGGCAGCCTTACGGCGCGCAGCCTCGGCGAAGCAATCCTCGCCGTGCGGGCAGCGGCTAGCCCCCAGGCATTCTGCGGAGGTCACTGATACCTGGCGCCAGGCCAGATCGGGCACGCCCGGATCGAGATCATCGCGGTCGCCGCTTTCGGTTTCCTGCGCCCAAGAATAGACGCGCTGCATGTGGCGCCCCATGCGCGATACTTCGGCCTCGTCGATGAGGGCGTCATCACCTCCCAGGGCCTCACCCTGGGCGACTTTATTAAGGCACAGGTAGTTGGAGCGGCCCTTCATGATGGCGAAGGTCGGCGGGGTCTCCAGCACGGATTGGAGGGCCTCTACCAGGCGCGGGAGGTCGCGTTCGACCAGCTGGCGCTGTAGTGCCAGGGTCGCGGTGGAAACAATGACCGTGTGGCCGGTCTCCTGGGCATGGGCAATGGCGGGGACTAGGTATGCCAGCGACTTTCCGGTGCCAGTTCCTGCCTGTACCGCTAAATGGCGCTCTTTATGGAGCGCGGCGGTCACGGCATCTGCCATGGCCACCTGGCCTTCGCGCCGGGTGCCGCCGAGGGAGGCGACGGCGGCGTCGAGAAGCTCGGTGGTGGATAGGTTTTGGGGCTGGTCACTCACCCGAATCAGTCTAGCTTTTCGCCTCGAGTCGAGGGCGAGCTGGGGTGATGACCTGCCTGACGCTGCTTATTCCTTTCTAGTCCTATAGTCGGTGCGTTCTATGGTCGGTGCGTTGCCACGCTGAAAAACTCGGGGCGACGGGAAGGGTCCTTGCTTAGAGCCAATGTGGCAGCCAACCGGCCGAAGTAAGGCGCAAACTTCATGCCGGTGCCTGACATGCCCACAGCCATGGTCAGGGACTGTTCTGGCAGGACATCGATGATTGCGTGGCCATCTTCGGTGAATCCATCGTGGTGCATGCTCAGGCGCGCCACATCGGGGAAGAAATCTGGGATTACCTCTGCGACGCGCTGGGAGAAGGCATTGAGGGCTGGTTCGCGCACGGTGGACGGAACCTGATCCGGGTGGTCCACGGTGTCGACGAAGAACGCGTTGGTGGAGAACTTAACCGTGTATCCGTCGATGCTCGGGGCGCCGTAGATGTGAAAGCTGGAGCCATCGGGCTGAGGCTTGTCGTAGAGGAAAATGGGAAGGTTCTCGGGGCTAAATAGCTCCGGTGTGCGTGGCATGAACCACGTTAAAGGAATCGGCTTTACGCGCACCACATCCTTGGCCTCGGGGATAAGTTCGCCGGCCCATGAGCCAAGGGTGAGGATTAGATTGTGAGCCAGAACTGAGCCGCGACTGGTGCGCAAGACCGCCCCACCATCTGCCAGCCGGTCGATGCCGAGAACTTTGGTATGGGTCCATAGTTTTGCGCCGTTGTCCAGCGCCAGCTCGGTTGCGGAGGCGACCGCGACCTCTGGACGGATGCCGCCGCCTTGAGGATCGTAGATTCCAATGTCCTGCTTCGCCACTTCGAATTGCGGAAAGCGCTCGCGCAGCTCTTCGGAATCGAGGTAGCTATGGTCGAGGTCGAATTCCTCGATGACCTTTTGAGTAGACATCATGGTTTGGTAGTCGCTGGGGCCGATGCTAAGCGCGCCGATCGGCAAGAATACGTCTCGGCCGGACTTCTCGTTGAGGTCTAGCCAGAGTTCCCGAGCGCGTTGGGCGAATTCTATGAAGTCCCCGCCCTCTTTGAGCGCCACCCTAAACAGGCGGGACTCGCCGCTATAGCTACCGCGGGTGTGGAGCCGACCGAATTGCTCGATGCCTAGAATCGAGGTACCTTCCGGCGCCAGCTCGCTAAGCTGCCACAGCGCCATCGAGCCCATGGTGCCAACGCCCACCACGGCGAAGTCAACTTCTGCTACATAGTCGATGGGATTGTGATTGCCTGACTTATTGACTGTCATGTTTGGTACTCCTTAAACGAGCTCGGGGGTTTCCCAGAGGTTTACGGTGGTGCCAATGCCCAGCTCGCGGGCCTTGTCATAGATGTGGGAAGCCCAGGCAACGTCTTCGACGGGCATGCCGCCAACGGAGAATACGAAGACTTCTTCCTCACTAGTTCGTCCCGGGACGTCGCCGGAGATGATTTGCGAGATATCGGCGACCGATCCGGGGGAGATCTCGCCGTCGCGCTCCATCTCAAGGAACTTGTTGCCGATAATACCCACCTGTTCAAAGGCTGCGGGGGCGTATTCTTCCAGCCATGCTTCGTAGAGGCCGCGGTTGTCTAGGACCATGCGCACTTTGCCAGACTTGAGATACTCGTTGTCGAGATTGGCACAGCCAGGGAAAGTCAGCAGAGTGCCAGGTGAAATCCATTCCGGGGCGATCATGGGGTAGTTCTCGACACCGGCGGAAGACGTGGTGCACACGCTAACGACATCGCTGCCTTGTACTGCTTCCTCGATGGTATCGACCACCGTGATGGTGGTGAACTGACTAAGCGTGGCCTTTGTCCAGGATATGAAGTCGTCGAGGGACTTTTTCCACGGCCCTTGATCTTCAAGGTATTTAGGCTGGGGCGAGCTGCGGCGAAACCTGCTAGCGCAGTCTTTCCCATAACCCCGGGGCCGATGATTCCGGCGACCTGTGCATCCTCTTTGGCCAAAAAGCGGGCGGCGACTCCGCTGACGGCTCCGGTGCGGTAGGCAGAAAGCAGGTTTGCGCTCATGATCGCTAATGGGGCACCGGTGGTGGCGTCGTTGAGGATGAAAGTGTGGATGGAACGTGGCAGGCCGTGCTCGCGATTGGCTACGTTGGAGCCGTACCACTTGACTCCGGCGCGATTAAAGCTGCCGCCTAGGTAGGCTGGCATGGCCATAAAGCGGCGGTCGGTGCCATCGAGCGGCATATTCGGGTGGGGAGAACTCTCCGGAAAGCTGACCATCGCGCCATGGGAATTGTTATTTTGTCCGGCCATGCGGTAGTCGTCGACGCCGAGGCAAGAAAAAACCTCCTCCATGGTATCGACGCAGGCGTTCATGTCCTTTACTCCCGCGGCAATCATCTCGGGTTCGCTGAGGAAAAGGGTATCGATGCGGGTGTCGATTTGAGTTCCGATGTGAGGATCGACGTGGGGATCGATGCGGTTATCGATTTGGGTATCGACGGTTGGATGTGACATTTTCAGCCTCGTTCCATGGGTGGTAGTGAGATTGTGGTTCATCGAGTCCTCGTTTGGGTTAAAGATGCCGTGCGAGGGAGGTCGCTGTGATCCAAAAATTAGCCGTTCCTATTGAACTATAGAAAATGGGGGTAATTCATTTTATCTCTCCTGGGTGGAATTAAAACCTATCCTGACCAGTTAGTTAATTTCTATAGTATGACAAAAAATGGGGGTAAACCCTAGCTTAACTATTGGTCTATAGAAAAACGGGGTTAGCATTACGTGCATCGCTCACCGCGATATCGCGCGCCAATTACGGTCGAACTGTTGCCGCAGTCTTGCCTCATTCGCCATGGTCGGCGAGCGAGAACATCACAACTAGGGTGCACCAATGCACTTGGGTTTCAGGTGAATTCTCACCCAGAAAGGATGTGGCATATGTCCCTCACATTACTTACTCCTCCGCCTACTGCTACAGCCCCAACTTCTGACCTGAAATCAGGGTCCCTTGGAGTAGCTTCCATTGTCTTTATGGTGATTGCCGCTGCAGCCCCTCTGACTGTGATTGGAGGTGCACTGCCGATCGGCATCCTCAGCGGAAACGGAGCCGGTTACCCGGCTATGTATGCGGTATGCGCGGCAATCCTGCTCATCTTCTCCGTCGGTCTGACCACCATGGCACGAAGGATTTCCGAGCCCGGCGCGTTCTTTTCCTATGTAGAGTCTGCTACCAATCGCAAGTGGGGAATCGGAACAGCCTTTCTAGCAATCCTTACCTACACCGCGGTGCAGTTCGCCGTTTATGCTTTCCTCGGCGCGCAGCTATCTCTGGTGCTTGCTGGCATGGGCATCACCATTGCGTGGTGGATTCCTACGCTGGCTGTAGTCCTTATCGTCGGCCTACTGGGATATCGCGATATCGAACTATCCTCTAAGGCACTCGGCGTGGCTTTAGTGGCAGAAATCCTCATCACCCTCATCATGGTTGCGGGCATTATTATCAAGGGCGGCTCCGATGGCTTAAGCGCCACGTCTTTCACCCCTGAGGCATTTATGTCGGGAACTCCCGGGGTAGGCCTCATGCTGGCCTTCGCGGGCTTTATCGGCTTCGAGTCCACCACGGTATTTCGCAACGAGGCCAAGGACCCCGAACGCACCATCCCGCGCGCTACCTATATCGCGATCATGGTCATCGGCATCTTTTATACGCTCTCCGGATGGGCAATCGTGGAAGCCTGGGGCGCGGATGGCATCGTAGCTGCAGCGGCAGAGAACCCGGAGGAAATGGTCATTATGACTGCCGTGCGCTACGTCGGCCCCTGGGCGGGGTTGGCCGTGCAGGTCTTGTTGCTCACCAGCTTGTTCGCCGCAGCGCTATCCTTCCATAATGTGCTGACACGTTATCAGCACGCCGTGGCTAAGAAGGGCTGTCTACCAGCGGGGATTGCTCGCGTGCACGCCAAGTATAGGTCTCCGCACATCTCTTCTTTGGTACAGTCTGCCACCATCGCAGTATTGACATTGGTATGCGCTATCGCAGGCCTAGACCCAGTCCTAGAGGCGTTTACCTGGTTCAGCGGGCTGGCAACGTTCGCGATTGTCATCTTGATGATGATGGTTGACGTGGCAATTATCATCTATTTCCGCACCCACCCAGCGGGCAAGGACAACCTTTTCAAGCGCGTCATTGCGCCGTGGGCTAGCCTGGTTGGGCTCGGCATTGCCTGCTTTTTTATCACGACAAACCTCGTTAGCCTCGTCGGCGGCGACGTGGTCGTAGCTTGGGTCTTAGGACTCTCGGCTCCGTTGAGCGTGGCCGTGGGCTGGCTGTGCGCCGCCTTGACCCAGGATCCTTCCAAGTCGGCCTTGCTCACTTCCGCCGAGGTGAAAGAGTCAGTTTAATTCTCGGCTTAACTAAGGCTTTTAGTGGCGCGCGCCGGTAATGGAGCGCGCCGTTATTCTGCCAGCAGGGCGTTATGCTTTAAAGCCGACCATCCGGGTAGGTACCGCAGGCTCGTCGCGGGTGAGGGCGAGTCCCTCCCAAGGTAGAGTTTTACGCGCCTCGGCCAGGTAGGTACGTGATTCCTCTAAGGAAGCAAGGCCAGGGACAATCTCACCATCGCGCATGAGCGGAATAGTTATCTCGCGGGCGCTGAGGGAACCGGTATCCGGTGCGGCTTCGCCGTAGGGAAATACCACTTCCTCTACGGCCACGCCGGTAGAGCGGTAGGTACGCAAAGATTGCTTCGCGCCGGCCTGTGAGCGCTTAGAGGAAGAACGCTTGGCCACGGGATGCCCCTCGACCTCGACGATCTTGTAGACCATGCCCGCGGTCGGTGCGCCAGAGCCAGTGACAACTGAGGTGCCCACGCCGTAGACGTCCACTGGATCGCCACGCAAACCTGCGATGGCGAACTCATCCAGATCGGAAGAGACAACGACCTGCGTATTGTGATTGCCCAGATCATCGAGCTGCTTGCGCACGCGCCGGGTGACGGCGCCCAAGTCGCCCGAGTCGATGCGAACGCCGCCGAGCTGAGGCCCGGCCACCCTTACTGCGGTCTCGACGCCCTTGGTGATGTCATAGGTATCGACCAAGAGCACGGTGTCTACTCCTAGGGATTCGATCTGGGAGCGGAAAGCAGCCTCCTCATTCGGGGTGCCATCCTCATTGATGTGGGAGAGGGTCCACGCGTGCGCGGCGGTCCCCGAAACGGGGATGCCATAGCGAAAGCCTGCTTCCATGTTCGAGGTGGCGGAGAATCCTGCGAGGTAGGCTGCGCGGGCGGCAGTGACGGCGGCGTACTCGTGCGTGCGCCGCGAGCCCATCTCAATAATCGGCCGGCCGTCTGCGGCGGTCACCATGCGAGAGGCTGCCGAGGCCACTGCGGAATCGGAGTTCATGATGGAAAGCAGGACCGTCTCCAGGATCACGCACTCGCCGAAGGTTCCGTGCACCGTGAGCAGCGGGGAGTTGGGGAAGTAGAGCTCGCCTTCGCGGTAGCCATCAATCTGCCCGGAGAAGCGATAGTCACGCAGGTACTGCTTGGTGCCTTCTTCTAAGAAATCCAGCTCCGCTATCTGTTCCTCATTGAAGCGGAAGTCCCGCACAGCGTGCAGCGCTCGGTCGGTGCCCGCGACTACGCCGTAGCGGCGCTCGTTGGGCAGACGGCGGGCGAAGACCTCACAGGTCACGCGGCGCGCAGCGGTTCCGTCCCGCAGCGCCGCTTCCAACATGGTGAGTTCGTACTTGTCCGTGAGTAGAGCGGTGGAACGCTCGGTGGCGCGTGCTGAATCTGGAGTATGAGTCACATCGAGAATGCTACTCAGATTGTCGCAGCATCGCAGCAAGTCACCGCTTTCCTTGCAGGCAATAGGCCCTAGCTCATGGCAAAGGATGCTTGCAAGGATGGAAAATTGGATAGGCTATAGACCATGAATGCGCAATTCTCCGCCCCCCGCATGGGATCTCCTATGGCGACGCCCGAGCTAGATGAAGACATTAAAGTCGAGGTAGCCACCAGCGAGAACCTACCATGGCTGTGCATTGTGTGGGATGATCCCGTCAACCTTATGAGTTATGTTTCCTATGTGTTCCAGACCGTTTTGGGATATGACAAGAAGCGCGCCAGTGAGTTGATGATGCAGGTCCACACCGAGGGCAAAGCCGTGGTCTCAACTGGGGAGCGCGACAAAGTCGAGGCCGACGTGAAGAAGCTGCAAATCGCGGGCCTGTGGGCAACCATGCAGCAGGCAGGCTAGGCTTAAAAAACACTATGCAAGCGTGGAAGAAAAAGAAGTCGCTCATGCGGGCGCTCAAGTTCAGCACCGTTTTAGAGCCCATGGAGCGTGAAGTACTCGGAGACCTCACCGCCACGGTCTCGGAGGCGATCATCGCCCGAGCCCAATCCGGCCCCAAGGATGAGCTCGCTCAAATGCTGGATATGCCCACTGGGCATTCGGAAGCCCCTGAGGATCCTTCCTTGGCGCGCCTTTTTCCTGACTTTGAAAAGCCCGGAGACGAGGAATTTGAGGGCGATGCCTCGCTTCTGCGCTCCATCCACGAGAACGATATTGCTCGCGCCAAGCTCAAGAACCTACAAGTCATCAACGCTGCTTTGGGGCCCACCGGGGGCGTAGCTGTGACGATTAGCGAGCAGGAGGCTCATCACTTCCTGGCCGGACTCAATGACTTGCGCCTCTTCGTCGCAGCCGGTGAAGTAGTCGGGGAAGCAGCCAGCGCAGACCGGGACTCTCTGGTCGAGTGGCTGGCCTACTGCCAAGACTCCCTCCTCCAGGTGTTGATGGACTAGTGGCCTCTAATTTCTCCATCGGCCACATCAGTCGTGGCGATACCGGGGTCACCGTAATCTACTGCGGCCCACAGGGCGCGCTGGCCAGCGTGGACGTGCGCGGCGGCGGGCCGGGAACCAGGGAGACTGACCTGCTTGCCCCCCATAACACCGTCGAGCGAGTGCACGCGATCGTGCTCGCCGGTGGCTCGGCCTTTGGCCTGGCGGCTGCCCACGGAGTCATGGAGGAGCTGGAGAAAGAGGGAATCGGCTTCGCCGTATTCGGTGACGGCCGCCCAGGCCCGCGCGTGCCCATCGTCCCTGCGGCCGTGATCTTTGACTTGGCGGTGGGGCCCTCACGCCCGAGCGCCGCTGACGGGGCTGCTGCCCTGCGCGCCGCGCTGGCGGGGGATGATTCCTCCACGGGAAACGTCGGTGCAGGGTGCGGTGCCACGGCGGGCAAACTGCGCGGCGGCTTCGGAATCAACACCCAGGCCACGGGGGCGCACACCGTGGCTGCGGCGGTGGTGGCCAATCCGGTCGGAGAGGTTGTTGACCAAGCAACCGGCCGACTCTACGGCGCGCCGGGGCTGCCCGCAGTGGATCCGCAGCGCTATGCGCAGGTCCCCGATCCCAAAGACGCCAAGCTAAATACCACCATTGGCGCGATTATTACTGATGCCCCGATAACCAAGGCGCAGGCCAAGCGCCTCGCGCTCACGGGCCACGATGGCATTGCCAGGGCCATTCGCCCCGCTCACTCGCCCTTGGATGGGGATACGCTTTTTGCCCTGTCCACAGCCCCGGCCCCCGGCCAGGTCGATCCTCTGACTTTGGCCGGACTATGTGCCGCAGCGGCAGATGCGGTGGAAGCCGCCATCGTTGACGCAGTGGTATCGGCCCGGCCGGGATATGGTCTCACGGACTATAGCTCTTTACTCCGCTAGAGTAAGGACACTATGACTTCAGGGACTCCAGGCGGCACCTTTAACCATCACGCGGCTGCACCTTCCACGGTCAATCGCGGGGATTCGAAGAACTACACCAAGCGCGGGCGAGTAGCCACGGGCCTCAGTCTCGCGGTGGGTTTTCTCATCGTTGAGTGGGGAGTCCACTTCATCAACGCCTTCGTATTCGGCGGGACCCTGAGTAACTACGGGATCAGGCCGCTGGACTTCAACGGCATCTGGGGTATCTTTACCGCCCCTTTGCTCCACGCCAACTTCGAGCACCTAGCATCCAATTCGGTGCCCGGCGCCATCTTCTGTTTCCTCATCGGGCTCTCGGGGCGCAAAGCCTGGTGGCAGGTCACCATCGCCACCGTGCTCGTCGCGGGAGTAGGAACCTGGCTCTTCGGCGGGCCGGGCACCTCCCACATCGGCGCCTCGAGTTTGGTCTATGGATGGCTGGCATACCTGGTGGTGCGCGGCGTATTCAACCGCTCCTTGCTGCAGATCGCCTTGGGCGCTGCCCTGGGATTTGCCTACTCCGGACTCATCTGGGGCGTATTGCCCGTCTATGAGGGAGTAAGTTGGCAAGGTCACCTCTTTGGCGCCCTCGGCGGCATTCTGGCGGGGATGACCATTACCTCTGATGACCCTGTGAAAGGAACGGCGAAGCGATAGTGCCTGATGCATCTTCTCCCATTGGCATCTTTGATTCCGGCGTCGGCGGGCTGACCGTCGCGCGCGCGATAATTGAACAGTTGCCGCATGAATCAATCATTTATAAGGGCGATACCTTGCACTCCCCTTATGGGCCTAAACCCATCGCCGAAGTCCGGGAGCTGTCGATAGAGATCGCAGATGAGCTGGTTGGCCGTGGCTGCAAGATGCTCGTCATCGCCTGCAACACCGCCACCGCCGCCTTCTTGCACGACGCCAGGGAGCGCTATGACGTGCCGGTGGTCGAGGTAATTCGTCCCGCAGTGCGCCGTGCCATCGCCACCACCCGCAATGGAAAGATCGGAGTGATCGGCACGGAAGGCACCATCAAGTCCGGCGCCTATCAAGATCTCTTCGCCGTCAATCCGCAGGTGGAGGCCTTCGCCGTGGCCTGCCCCGAATTCGTCTCCTTTGTCGAGCGCGGGATAACCACCGGCCGCCAGATCCTCGGGGTGGCGGAAGGCTATCTTGCCCCGCTGCAGGATCACGGCGTGGATACGCTAGTGCTGGGCTGTACTCACTATCCGCTGTTGACTGGCGTCATTCAGTTGGCTGTGGGTGATCACGTCGCCCTAGTCTCCTCTGCGGAAGAAACCACGAAGGATGTCATTCGGATTCTCACCCAAAGAGATCTTTTGGCGCCAGAAGGCCACCAGGCCGTCCGGAAATTCGAATCCACCGGGGATTCGGAGACCTTCACACGTTTGGCTAAGCGTTTCCTCGGTCCGCAGATTGGTTAAGGCGCTCCCGCGTTAGGCACAGCACAGTCAAATGCGGGAAGTGATTCGATGAGAAATGTGCCGCGGGGCGATATTTTTCTCTCCAAGTGCAGCATTCTTATTCATTTCATGCAACGATTGTCTCCATGAAGCTGACCATCCTTGGGTGCTCGGGAAGCGTCCCGACCGCGGCCAACCCGGCATCTGGATATGTGGTGTCTTTTCCGGACTCGCCATCGATAGTGATGGATCTCGGATCCGGTACACTAGCGCAACTCGAGCTCCTCCAAAATCCGTGTGATGCCCACATCACCTTTAGTCACTTGCACGCTGACCATTGCCTGGATTTTCCCTCGCTCATGGTCTGGCGGCGTTTCCACCCCACGGCTCCTGCGGTATCGCGTAACTTTTGCATCGGGCCTAAAGACACGCCTGTCCACTTGGGCCGTCTGTCTTCCGATGAGGTAGACGGCGTCGATGACATGTCGGATACCTTTGCCTTTAGCCCCTGGGTGGCGGGCCAACGTGAGCTCGTCGATGAGGTTTATATGACGCCCTTCCCAGTACTCCACCCCGTCGAGACTTATGCGCTGCGCATGGAGCACGCCAGGACGGGCAAGATCATTGCTTACTCAGGGGATTCGGCCTATACCGACTCCCTGATTGACGCCGCCCGCGGGGCGGATATCTTCCTCTGCGAGGCAGCCTGGGGCGCGTCCTCGGAGGGCAAGGCCCCCAACATGCACATGTCTGGTGCTGATGCAGGAAGGCTGGCGCGTGAGGCGGGCGTCGCCAAGCTCGTCCTAGTCCATATCCAGCCGTGGGGAGATCCCCAGGCCACCCTCGAGGCCGCGCGCGCGGAGTTTGAGGGCGAGATCCTCCTGGGGGCAGCGGGGATGGAATTCGAGTTATAGCGAAGCTGTACCCTTGAATGCATGACTGATTTTTCCCGCGCCGACGGCCGCGCACTTGACCAACTGCGCAGCGTCCGCATCACCCGCAACTTCACCACTAATCCCGCAGGTTCCGTGCTCGTCGAGTTCGGCAACACCCGCGTCATGTGCACCGCCTCCGTCGAGTTTGGTGTCCCGCGCTTCAAGCGCGATTCCGGGGAAGGGTGGCTGACCGCGGAGTACGCCATGCTGCCTTCCGCCACCCACGTGCGCATGCCGCGCGAGTCCATGAAGGGCAAGGTCAAGGGGCGCACCCACGAGATTTCGCGCCTCGTGGGCCGTTCCCTGCGTGCCGCAGTGGACCTTTCCGAGCTGGGGGAGAACACCATCCAGCTCGATTGCGATGTCCTGCAGGCAGACGGCGGCACCCGCACCGCCGCCATCACCGGGGCCTATGTCGCCCTTGCGGATGCCATCGAGTACCTCAAGGCCGAGGGCGTTGTCCCCGGCGAGCCTCTGCTCGCCCCCATCGCCGCAGTCTCCGTCGGCGTCATCGACGGCCACATCTGCCTCGACCTGCCCTATGAGGAAGACTCGCGCGCGGAGGTTGACCTCAACGTCGTCATGCAGGAATCCGGGGACTTCGTGGAGATTCAGGGCACCGGCGAGCACGGCCTCTTCGGCCGCCAACAGCTCGGCGAGATGCTCGACGTGGCACAGCAGGGCTGCACCGAACTCATCGCGGCGCAGAAGGCCGCGCTGGGGTGGTCCTAATGCAGCTGCTCGTGGCCTCCAATAACCCTAAGAAGCTCGCTGAACTCGAGAAGATTCTGGGGGAGGCCGGCATCAATGGCGTTGAGCTCCTCGCGCTTGGCGATGTCGCCTCCTACCCCGAACCCATCGAGGACGGGCGTACCTTTGCCGATAATGCGCTGATCAAGGCGCGTGCCGGCGTGGCCGCCACTGGGATTGCTACCATCGCCGATGACTCCGGCCTCGCCGTCACCGAACTCAACGGCATGCCCGGCGTGCTTTCTGCGCGCTGGTCTGGCCGCCACGGCGACGATGCGGCTAATAACGAGCTGCTGCTCGCGCAGATGCATGATGTCCCCGATGAACGCCGTGCCGCCGCCTTCGTTTCGGTGTGCGCCCTGGTCACCCCCGATGGTGAGGAGCACATCGCCGAGGGTCGTTGGCCGGGCACGCTGCTGCGCGCCCCACAAGGTGCCAACGGCTTTGGCTACGATCCGCTCTTTATGCCTGCAGGACAGGACCACAGTGCTGCGGAGATGGAGCCGGCTCAGAAGAACGCCGTCTCGCACCGTGGCCGCGCCCTCGCGCAGTTAACCGAGGTCATCAAGGGACTGGCTGCGGCGCAAGCCTAGGGGCTCCAAGGGCCCCGAAGGGCCGCAGGACCAGAGTCCCAGAGGCCCACTAAAGCTGGAACTGGGCGATGATTTCCTTGCGGCGCTTTATCTCCATATAGAAGGAGAAGAAGGGCACCACGCCGGAAAGCGCCGTGGTGAACAGCGTTCCCACTGACCACAGCGCCCGCGGTCCCAGCACCAAAATGGACAGCAAGTACACCATGTAGGCAAAACCGTGGGCCATCGCGATATAGGTGGCCCACTCTGGCATCTCGACACCAACGATGTACTGCAGGATCATCCTGCACACGAGGATGATGAGGAATACACCGGTGACGGTGGCCGCCACGGTAAAGAACTTCAGGGGCCCGCGAATGCGGTCTTGGCGGTCAGGATGGACTTGAGTGCTCATTGACTATCTTTCTCTTTAAAGTCGTCTTCGTCGCCGCGCCTGCGGCGTGGTTGATTAAGGGCGTTGAAAGTATCGACGTCGATGCGGGGGCGCTGGGGCAAGAAGTCTTCATCGATCTTGGTGGCGCCGGCCTGGTTCTTCTTCTCGGTGACCACATCATGCTGGTAACCGTCGATGCCCTGTTCGGCGGCCTCGTTCTCTGCGTCGATGCGCTCGTTTTCATAGTTCATGGCGGTGCGGTACGCGTAGACCACGAATACCGCGAAGAGCGGCCACTGCAAGGCATAGCCCAAGTTCTGGAACGTCCCCGACCCCGAGTTAAAGCGCGACCACTGCCATAAGGCGAGAAACAAAAACAGAACGACGAATATCCCAATGAGGACGATGTGCCACCACCGGACTTTCACCTTTTTCTTTTTCTTCATGTCCTTGTTGCTCACGCATGACAGCCTACCTACTACCTCGCCGGAAGCGTAGAAACGCGGCACACCCACCTGGGACTAGCAACGCTCAGCACGCCGCCCCACAGCCCAGTTTCTTGACTGGGCCACTCACCATGTAAACTAACGCCTTGTTGCTCGCGAGTAGCCACAGTGCCCACGTGTACCGTGCATAAACCGCAGCATCTTGCGCCCGTGGCGGAATTGGCAGACGCGCTAGATTTAGGTTCTAGTGTCTTATGACGTGAGAGTTCAAGTCTCTCCGGGCGCACCACAGAAACTGCGAGGTCAAACGCTATACGACCCGCATTTTCTTCTCATTCCACGACAGTTTCACGACACTAACGTTCCTAGTGGTTCTTCGTCGTTTTAGGGGGAGGTCAATCTTCGCCTTTGAGTGGAGCAATCCCCTGACCGCACTAAGCGTTTGGGGTTATGACGGATAGGGGTTGGGCAGTCCTACGTGTAGCTGGTACTATTTAGCGACCAACTTGTCACCCCCTAGAAGCGAAAGGAGCGGGGATGGAACATGACAATAAAGAACCCGAACAAAGGGGTCTCCCGCGCATCGATGAGGGGGTGGACACGCTGAACATCCAACCTCGCAAGCTGAGGACAGAAGCGAGACTCGCGCAAGCGAATCCTACTCGAGTGATCTCGAAAGCATGGCAGCAAACGTTCGACACTCTGGACCAGAGCATAAAGAGAGTGCAGAATACCCGCTAGAAGGCGAGATTGTCTCACCCGAGGTGATGAACCAAGTGGTGAGAGCTGTCACCTCAATGTGGTCGGGTCCGACTCCGTCCCCTGAAACTCTTCGAGATTTTAATGAAGTGGACCCAACGTTTGCAGAGCGCGCTTTCAAGATGTCGGAAGAAACTGTTAGCACTGCCAATTATGAACGAAGGGTTCTAGCGGACGGAGACGTGACATCTGTCAAGCGGGGGCAGTGGATGGCTTGGAGCGGATCGTTGTTAGGAATGAGCTGCGCAATTGGATCAGTTTATCTTGGTCACGAAGTTGTCGGCCTAGCTTTCTTAACGCCCGCCTTCTTCCAGTTTTTTGGAAGCTTCATTAGAACAGTCAGAAATGGCGATAGCTCAAGTAGCTCGAGCGAGGTTGCGGAAAGCTAGCAACGAACTCACTATGCGGCGTATCCAATACGCCGACACCCATACCCATCACACGGTGGGTATTCTGCGTTTTAGGGGGTTAGTGTCTCCTGCTGAACGGTCGACAGTCCCATATACTTGAGAAACGAAAATAGCTGTTAAAGACCTAGGGCGCCATGTATTTCTTCTCGAGGATGATGAAGGTAACTACACTCGACGGGTAATTGACAAACTAACTCCTTCCAGTTCAAAGGCTTCGGAAATAAGGGTCTGCTGTAATAAGTGTCGAGGCTCAGCAGGTAATGAAGCTCGCGAAAGAGAAGCTGGCCCCTGTTTCGCCGGCATTGTTCGATGGGCAGGAGGATTCTCATGGATGCAGCATGAAGTTTGAGCATATTCCTGGTCGCATCTGAATTAGTATGAAGTGATGTCGTTTCCTGCAAAGACTCATTCCCAAGCCATAGAGCGGAGCCTCGGTGCGCTTTCCGCGCCTGACACGATGGAATTGGCCAGGACGTACTATTCCTCGACGTCGAACTATTCAGGGTTCTTGTTTACTCAATTGCCGGATGACGAGCCAAATGCGATTACTGCAGCGGATTTGTTCGCGGCCTCCACACTCAGCATTAGATTTGAAGCTGTAGCTGCAAAGAGGCTCATCTTTGATGCTGAGAAAGCTTCCAAAGTCGAAGGACTTTTTCGGAAGCTTCCTGATGTCTCTATCTCCCAGGCCACCGATGCTGACTTTGAGAAAATGTCAGCTTTGTACTCTTTCATCAAGAGCAATCTCGGACGGCCTAATGTTAAGAACTCGAATCGGTGGGTTTCTGCCAGCAAACTGGTGGCGCGTAAAAGACCGAGGATCTTCCCAGTCAGAGATAATGTGGTGAGTACTTATCTGGGAATCAATAAGACTCGGGATCACCGATGGGACTGGGGAGTCTATCGCTCAATTATGAGTGATAACGCAGTCAAGGAGGCACTGGCGGAGTTCAGGTCCAGTCTTTCTTGCGACAGAGTAGATCACGACTGTCTTGACCGGGAACCCGCTTTGCGTCTCCTTGATGTGGCTCTGTGGACGCACGCCATAAAGAAGTAGTAGCGCCGCCAGCTAGTTGTGCGGCGGGGGGGGTATTACTCTTCTACGTCCTGCGTCACCGCCCCGGAGGCAATGGCCGTGGCCACGGTTTTGTTGAGCTCGGCCCAGCGCTTGGCTTGCTGCTCGGCCGCATGCTGCTTCTGGCGAAGTTCTCGGTAGAGGGTACCCAGTTGGCGTTGCTGGGTGATGTTGAAGGTGGGGACATCGACAAGCTGGAGGTCGAAGCGGACGAAGTTGGAGACATGTGGTGCGAAGGGCGTGCGGAGGACGGCGTCGATGATGCTGGCCAAAAACCAGGGATCGAGGACCTCCGAGTCGCAGCGAATGAGGGAATCCCCGCGTGAACCGGGGTGCTCGCCGTCCTTAACACAGACGCGAGCCCAGTCCGGGGACACCGCAATATCACCGCGGAGGCATACCTCGGAGGTGGCGCGAGGAATCTGCTTGACACCGGGGAACTTAGACAAGGGGAGAGTTGCCGGGCGTTCTTCGGCGCTAAAGTGCAGCTGGGCGAGCGCTTCTTCGACGGGGGAGACAGGCTTAATTGCGGACTGCGCGGTCTCGAGTTCGCTCTTAAGTTCTGCGGCGTCGGGCTGGTTAGTTGCTGCCACCCAGTAGGAGGCGAGCAAGGGCTTGCGTGCGGCGACGACCTCGAGGCGAGGAACCTGCACTGCGGTGGCACTGGGGGAGATGGTGTGCCCGGCCATGTGCTCGGCGTAGACCCGCAAGACTTCTTCCGTATCAAGGTCCTCGACGTGGCGGTTCTTTCCTTCCTCTGCGTTTGGAACCTCGACAAAAAGGATGGACTCGCTGACCGGGCGAGGATTCTTGGTGAATACCACCAAGGCTGAGGGCATAGCGGTGGTGGGCAAAAAGTACACGGGTAGCCCGATGACGGCGAGGATTGATCCATCCGCGAGCATTGGCGCAAGTGCTGAGCCGTGGTTGCGCGGATCGAGGGCGGATTTGAATACGTTGATTACTCCCACGCCCCCGGGCTTGAGGCAGCGGTGGGCCACCTGCAGCCACTTGGTGTCATCGTTGCGGCCGGGTACGCCATAGGGCCAGCGTTCAGAGTGCATCTCGAGGCGGTCTTTGGCCACGGGAACACTAAACGGGGGAGCGGAGCAGACGAAGTCGAAGCTATCGGCGGGAAGAGCATAAGGCTCGAAGGCATCATGGTTTTCCCAGTGGGTATGGGCTTCCCACTTTCCGGAAATGGCCCGGGACTGAGCCTGCGCCAGAGCCTCGTCGCTGAGGTCGTTGCCAAAGAGCTCGGCATCCGGGAAACGCGCATTGACGGCCTGGAGGGTGCCCCCGTTTCCGCAGGCGAGGTCCAGCACTCGGGATGGAGTGCTTGGTGCGAGTTCCGCGATGAGTCGGTTCATTGATTCTGGAGAGGAGATGCCGCTCCTGTCCATCTGTAGGGAGATGGGCGATTCGGATTCTTGCAGTAGAGCGGCAACATCAAAGTCTTGGGTGAGGGCCTCGAAAGCTTGGGAGAATCCTGGTTGGGCGAGAAGCCTTTCGACGCGCTCGCGTACCAGAGCCGGCAATTCATCGAGTGTCTCGACCGTGGCATAGGCGGCGAGATAGAGCAGAGTCGAAGAGTACTCCCCGGGCTCGACAAGCCCTACTAGCGCTTCATAAGGGGTTTTCACGAGCGTGACTGGCCGGCCGTGGTTTTCTAGCCAGGCGAGGACCTCTGCGCGGTCAAAGAGTATAGAGCGCCCGATGCTGGAAAGCGGCTGGGGAAAGGAGCCGCGGTGTCGTCTGCGCCACTGGCTCACCGCCGCAGTACTGACGCCGGCGAGCTCTGCAATTTCGGTGGTGCTTATCTTGCGAATAGGGGAAGGCATGAAGAAGGGAATCTCCTGTATGTGATAGGGGCGGGGAGTGTAGGGAAATGAAGAAGCGCTGCCGATGCGGCGCTAGAACCACCATAAAACAATCCAGCCTCATGGCGCAATGTAGATAACTTAACACCGCCGTATTGGCGTTAAGTTGAGACACGGTGGTCGTGGGCTCTAGGGTAAGGGTGCAGATCAGGCGCCAAAAAGGGGGAGGGGCCAGCGTTGGAGTTGGATCCCACTCTTATGGGGGTAAATGCGGCTGGAACTTGTCCAGTCATCCTCAAAGGAGAATGTATACAACTGGATCACACCCGCAAAACCGTGTGGTTTGACTCACTGCACTGATAAAGTCATACTTGTCCAACGAACTTGCACCTCACGCCGTCGAAAAGCGGGCCTTGAGACAGGTCCCACGCCGCCGGTGTGGGCAAGCCGTTCGGTCATGCCTGTTTGTCTTGGGCAGCCGGGCAGTTGAAAGTAGTGCGGGAAGCGCCAACCGGCCTTACCGGTCTCTTAATCTAATAACTCTGAAAGTCACACCCATGTACACACCTGATTTGGCCCCTGTAGCGGACAGCCTGGCCACCTCTGCATTGATAGCGATGCTGCCGCTGGCAACGGTCTTCCTCTTGCTGGGCGTATTTAAATGGAAGGCCCACTGGGCCGGACTGACCGCCCTCGCAGTTGCAGCCGTCGTGGCGATCTTCGCCTACGGCATGCCGGTGCAGCTCACCGTCCTCTCCGCCACGCAGGGATTTGCCTTCGGTCTCTTCCCCATCATGTGGATCGTCATCAACGCCATTTGGCTCTATGATCTCACGGTTAAGTCCGGGCGCTTTGAAGATCTGCGCCTTGTTATTGACCGCGTTTCCGATGACCCCCGTATCCAGGCCATCATCATCGCCTTCTGTTTCGGCGGTTTGCTCGAGGCCCTCGCCGGCTTCGGCGCTCCTGTCGCGATTACCGGCGTGATGCTGCTGGCCGTGGGTTTCTCCCCCATGCGCGCGGCAACGACCGTGTTGCTGGCCAACACGGCCCCAGTCGCCTTCGGCGCCATCGCTATTCCGATCATCACCGCAGGTAACCTCACTGGCATCAACTACCACGAGATTGGTGCCTACGTTGGTCACCAGACTCCGCTTTTGGCCTTCATCGTTCCGCTCTTCTTGGTATTCCTTGCTGACGGCAAGCGCGGCCTGCGTGAGACCTGGCCCATCGCCCTCGTTATCGGTATCGTATTCGCCATCACCCAGTGGGTTTCTGCGACCTGGATCTCCGTCGAGCTGACGGATATCATCGCTTCCCTCTGTGGTCTGGCCGCAGCCGTCATCATGCTTCGCTTCTGGCAGCCCAAGGGCGGCGACGAGGCTCGTGAGCGTCTGCGCGCTGAGGCCGGCGAGAACGAGACCCCTGCTCGCGCTACCGGTACCCTGACCGCAGCACGTACCTGGATGGCTCTTTTCCCGTACCTGCTGGTTATCGTTATCTTCTCCGTGGCTAAGCTCTTCCCGCCGGCAGTGGAGTTCCTTTCCGCCAGCGACGTCAAGATTCAGTGGCCGGGTCTGCACGGCAACATCGTTAACTCGGACGGCGAAGTCGTCACCAGCACCATCTACAACCTGAGCTGGCTTTCCTCCCCGGGTACGTTGCTGCTCATCTGTGGCGTCATCATCGCCATTGTTTACCGCGTCGGCTTCTCTGATTCCGCGAGCATTTACGGCAAGAACCTCGTTAAGATGCGTTTCTCCATCCTCACGGTTGCTTCCGTGTTGGCTCTGGCGTACGTCATGAACCAGTCTGGTCAGACCATCACCATCGGTCACTGGATTGCTGGTACCGGCGCCGCATTCGCCTTCCTTTCGCCGATTCTTGGCTGGCTGGGCACTGCGGTTACCGGCTCCGATACCTCGGCTAACGCCCTCTTCGCCACCCTGCAGCAGGCTGCAGCGGAGCGCGTGGGTATTGACCCAACCCTCTTGGTTGCTGCCAACACCTCCGGTGGCGTTGTGGGTAAGATGATTTCCCCGCAGAACCTGACCATCGCGGCTACGGCTGTCGGCCTGGTCAACAAGGAGTCCGAGATCTTCCGCAAGGTCATCTGGTGGAGCCTTGGCCTGCTGGCCGCGATGTGTCTCATCGTTGGCCTCCAGTCCAACATCCTGGCGTGGATGCTGCCTTAAGCACTTCCCGCTAGTTCCACCTTTTACCTCGGGTGCCGCGCCATTAACTAGGCGTGGCACCCGAGGTTTCTTTATGCCCAAATAGCCGTGCTTTGCGATGCCCCCGCGAAACCAATCCCCGCCACCCGCGCGCCGCCCAGGCTGCGCCTACTTCCGGGAAGAACTGGGGAGACAATGTGCGCAGGCGGGCCCCAGCCCAGCTCCCCGGGGCGGAAATGGTGAGGGCCTGAGTCGGGGCATCGCCAAGCAGCCCCGCGAAATGTCTCCCCAGGATGGTGCCGTGGTGCCGCCCAAGGCTAAGGGCGGGGAGCGTTGTCGCGGACTTAGGGCGCGGGGGTGAAAAGGGGAAACAACTTAGCGCAAATGCATAAAAGTCTAAGGAAGTGCTGAATGATACTTCAAGAAGGAAACCACTCGAGGAGAAATCAGGTAGAAGATGAAGACTGTGCTGACCGCCGTCCTTACGGCAATCATTGTGGGGGCGGTTGCGATTGCGGCAATAGTCTTCCTGAAGCCGCAGTTCGGAATGACCACGCAGAGCGAGTCCACGAATACGCAGGTCATCAAGTCGGTGGAGCGAGAAGAACAGGTGGTATTGGTGAGCCTGGGGATTCAGGGGCTCAACCGGCAGTCGGAGAATAGAGCCTTGTGGGGCATGCAGGTGCCGGGCTCCGCGCGCACGCAGTTCATTCAATACGACTACAAGGCCAAACTCGGTATCGAGGGCAAGGATGTCCGCATCGAGGAGACTGGTGAGAACGCCTACAAGATAGCTGTGCCGGCCTTCATCTTCATCGGGCACTCGGACGAACACTTTGAGAAGGTCATGGATGACAACGGGTTGCTCAGCTGGGTGACAGATGAGATCGATCCGGCGCAACGCATAACGGAGATCCTGCAGGGTGGGGAGCAGGAGAAGAACATCGCCGATAATCGTGAGCTACTCCAGGACCAGGCGCGTCAGTTCTACACGGATATCATCACCGCGATTGAGCCGACGGCCCAGCTGGAGTTCTCCTTCGCTTAAAGGGCTCTTGTCTTAAGAGCCATCGACCTCAGTGAACTTGCGGTCCCAGGCGGAGCGGACTGGGTTGGCATCAGCAAGCAGGATATCGAAGCGGTCGTTGGCAATCTCGACGATCTCCGAGAGCACCACGCGCCTTTCCTGTTCTTCGGAGTTGGCCAAGCGGCGCAGGCCAGATTCGATGACGCGCTCCACCGTATCGTTGGTGGCCAGGTAGGCCACGAAGGGCATGTCAAAGCGCTTGCGATAGGAGGCGGAGAGCTCCGTGATGGCCTCGCTTTGCTCGGTGTCGAGCTCAGTGAGCCCCAGCGAGCCACGGTCAGCGGAGATCTCCGAGGCCTTCTCGGAAGGAATGAGCAGGAGCTCATCCATAGCGGGGTAGTCGTGGATGAGGTCCTGGCGCTTGGCATCGTCCGCGGT
The DNA here is from genome assembly GCF_002390965.1 of Corynebacterium sp. UBA4397. NCBI lineage: Bacteria > Bacillati > Actinomycetota > Actinomycetes > Mycobacteriales > Corynebacteriaceae > Corynebacterium > Corynebacterium sp. UBA4397. The sequence goes on along the minus strand of NZ_DGRD01000053.1, from coordinate 25,958 downwards.
GAGGACGGCGACCTGAATGGCCGCACGCAGCTCGTTGATATCGGCAAAGGGGCGGGATTCCCACGCGGTCTCCAGGGGCCACGTTTCGTTATTGAACAGTGGGCGCAGGGCGGCGACGAACTCGGGCTGGGGCATCTGGTTGAGCTCCTCGAGGGAGATACCGGAGCCGGTGGCGCGCGAGACATCGCCGCCGGATTGCTTGCCCACGTGGAAGAAGAGCAGATTAAGTGCGATCGCGGTGATGGCGCCGAGGGACATGCCGGAAGATACGAAGGTCTGCGCCCAGGCCGGGAAAGCGGCTGCAATATCCGGTTTGAAGGTCACCAGCATGGCTAGCCCGAGCGCGGAGGTGACGATGGCGGCGTTGCGTCCGTCAGAAAGATCGGACTTGGCAATGGTCTGCAGGCCCACCCAGGCTACGTTGGCAAAGAGTGCGAGCGAAGCGCCGCCGAGGACGGGAGCGGGAATGGCGGCGACGATGGCGCCGGCCTTGGGAAGCAGTCCCAGCACGATCATGAAGCCGGCGGCCGCGACGGCAACCCACCGCGACTTCACCCCGGTCAGGCGGACGAGGCCGACGTTTTGCGCGAAGCAGGTATAGGGGAAGGAGTTCATCACGCCGCCGATGAGCGTGGAGACGCCATCGGCGCGGATGGCGCGGACGACGTCACCGCGCCGAATGCGCTTCTTGACGATCTCGCCGGTGGCGAAGACATCGCCGGTGGTCTCCACCATGGTGATGATCATGACGATGATGAGGGAGAAGATGGCGACGAGGTCGAAGCGCGGCAGGCCAAAGTAGAAGGGCGTCGTGATGCCGAGGGCGGGGGCGTTGCCGACCTCGGCAAAGCTGGCGTCGCCAAGCAGAAGCGCAATGGCGGTGCCGAGGACGAGGCCGATGAGGACCGCTAGTGTGCCGAGGAAGCCGCGGAAGAAACGCTGGACCAGGATGATGACGGCCAGGGTGCCGAAGCCGTAGAGGAGATCGCGGGTGGCCGGGGTGGCCTCGGCGTAGTTGATGAAGTCGTTGGCGGAAACCGCGAGCAGCGACGTGCCCATGACGAGCAGAACGGTGCCGGTGACCACGGGCGGGAAGAAGCGCAGCACCTTGCCAAAGACAGGCGCGGCGAAGAATGTGAAAAGGCCGGAGACGATAATCGCGCCATAGATGGTGGGCAGCGATTCGACGCCACCCTCGCCGTTGGTGGCACCCATGCCGATGGCGATGATGGGGGAGACCGCGGTGGTGGTCACGCCTTGGATAATCGGCAGACGCACGCCGATGTGCCGGCCGATGCCGACGGACTGAATGAGTGTGGCGATGCCGCAGGTCAACAAGTCGGCGTTGATGAGGTGGATAGTGGTTTCGGCGTCGAGGTTCAAGGAACCGGCGATGAGCAGCGGCACGATGACGGCGCCTGCGTAGAAGGCCAAAACGTGCTGCAAGCCGAGCGCCGCGAGCTTCGGCGCAGGGGGAACGACATCTACTGGGTGCCGGGGTCGTGATGGGGTGGGAGCCTGCGCCGGGGCGGCGGTATTGTCGGCCACTTCTTCTCCTCTATAGCGGAACTAGCGTGCTGTGCGGATTTAAGAGTAGATCCCTGGCAAACTTAAGAAAACTGTCCCCTCAGCCCGAGGGGTATGAGGGGTAAGGACTACCCCCGTATAACCGTATGTTCGTTTTCTATGAACTCGATGACCGGCCTTGCATACAAAAAGTATCCAAGTGTGCCCGAATGCACATCGTTTGCACTATGTGCGTAGAAAGCAGGTACCTAAAGTGGGTAATGAAAGAGGGGCTCGTCGCGAGGAGCTAAGCACCATTTGGCGGTGTTTGAGAATTGGGTAGAGCGACCAAGGCCCCATTGATAGGACTTTGAACAATCGCGCGCCTATCCCCGCACCGAGGAAACGCGCACAATATGAAGGGATTCACTTAAGTGACCACCGTTACTCAGCCGCTGCAATACTCCGCTTGGCAAGGTTTTGTCCCCGGCCCGTGGGCCGAGGAAATCAACGTGCGGGATTTCATCCAGCGCAACTACACCCCCTATGACGGAGACTCCAGCTTCCTAGCAGGCCCCACCGAAAAGACCCTGCGCACCTGGGAGACCCTGGAGAAGAAGTACCTGTCGGTCGAGCGCCAAAAGCGCATCTTCGACATCGATACTCATACCCCCTCTGATATCGACGTATTCCCCGCCGGATACATCTCCGACGATGACGATGTCATTGTCGGCCTGCAGACGGACACCCCCCTCAAGCGCGCTATGATGCCCTTCGGCGGTTGGCGCATGGTCGAGCAGGCCATTCGGGAGGCCGGGATGGAGCCGGATGAAGAGGTTAAGACCGTCTTTACCCGCTACCGCAAGACCCACAATGACGCGGTCTTCGATATCTACACCCCGCGCATTCGCGCTGCCCGTTCCTCCCACATCATTACCGGCCTGCCTGACGCCTATGGCCGTGGCCGCATCATCGGCGACTACCGCCGCGTGGCCCTCTACGGCGTGGACTACCTCATCGCCGAGAAGGAAGCCGCCAAGCACGCCGTCGGTGACCAGGAGTTCAGCGAGCACTGGGCACGCTTCCGCGAGGAGCATTCCGAGCAGATCAAGGCCCTGAAGAAGCTCAAGAAGATGGCGCAGTCCTATGGCTTCGACATCTCCGGCCCCGCCACCACTGCGCAAGAAGCGGTCCAGTGGACCTACTTTGGCTACCTGGGTTCCATCAAGTCCCAGGACGGCGCGGCCATGTCGATTGGCCGTCTCTCCGCTTTCCTTGATGTCTACTTTGAGCGCGACATCAAGGCGGGACTCATCACCGAGACCGACGCCCAAGAGATCATCGATCAACTGGTACTCAAGCTGCGCATCGTGCGCTTCCTGCGTACCGAGGATTATGACCAGATCTTCTCCGGCGACCCTTACTGGGCCACCTGGTCCGATGCCGGCTTCGGCAACGATGGCCGCCACATGGTCACCAAGACTTCCTTCCGTGTCCTGCAAACCTTGGTCAACCTTGGCCCTTCACCCGAGCCGAATATCACCGTGTTCTGGGACCCGGCATTGCCGGAAGGCTACAAGGAGTTCTGCGCCCACATCTCCATCGAGACTTCCTCCATTCAGTACGAGTCTGACCGCCAGATTCGTGAGCAGTGGGGCGACGATGCGGCGATTGCCTGCTGCGTGTCCCCCATGGAGGTAGGCAAGCAGATGCAGTTCTTCGGCGCCCGCGTCAATGCTGCAAAGGCCCTGCTCTATGCCATCAATGGTGGCCGCGACGAGGTCTCTGGCAAGCAGATTGTGGAAGGCTACCAGGCAGTTGAGGGCGACGGCCCGCTGGACTTCGACGACGTGTGGAACAAGTACGAGGACATGCTCGACTGGGTGGTCGGCACCTACGTTGAGGCCTTGAACATCATCCATTACAGCCACGACAAGTACGCCTACGAGGCCATCGAGATGGCCTTGCACGATTCCAACATCGTGCGCTCCATGGGCTGTGGCATCGCCGGCCTGTCCATCGTTGCGGACTCCTTGGCCGCCATCAAGTATGGCAAGGTCACCCCGGTGCGCGACGAGACCGGACTCATCGTTGACTACAAGACCGAGGGCGATTTCCCGGTCTACGGCAATGATGATGACCGTGCGGACGATATCGCGGCCACCATCGTGCACACCGTGATGGAGAAGATTAAGGCCATCCCGATGTACCGCGATGCCATCCCGACCCAGTCTGTGCTGACCATTACCTCCAACGTGGTCTACGGCAAGGCCACCGGTTCCTTCCCATCCGGGCACAAGGCCGGAACGCCTTTCGCGCCGGGTGCTAACCCGGAGAACGGCGCCGATAACCACGGAATGGTCGCCTCGATGCTTTCCGTGGGCAAGCTGGACTACAAGGACGCCCTCGACGGCATCTCCTTGACCAACACCATTACCCCGGCTGGCCTGGGGCGCACCCCGGAGGAGCGCATCACCAACCTGGTCGGAGTCCTCGACGCCGGCTTCCTCATGGAGAACTAGCCACAGTCACCCGCGTGGGGTGGCCGTGTTGGGGCGGCATCGCTTAGCGATGTCGGCCTTACCCGGCCTCTCCACACACCCCCACCCTGTTTCATCGCATCTGCTTCGCAATGCAATTTTTATAAGGAGAACAACACCATGGCAACCCACACTTTCGCAGACCGTCTCGCTAGCATGAAGGCTAATCGCGAGGAGCACAAGATGGACGGCGGTCTTTACCACGCCAACATCAACGTGCTGGACAAGTCCACCCTCGAGGATGCCGTCGAGCACCCAGAAAAGTACCCGAACCTGACCGTGCGCGTGTCCGGCTACGCGGTTAACTTTGTCAAGCTGAGCAAGGAACAGCAGCTCGACGTCATTTCCCGTACCTTCCACCAAGGATCCTAACTGTGGCTGATGGCATTACCGGCGTTGTTACCCTCCAACCCGAACAGGGCGAGAAGATCCGCGGCGTGGCCGCGGGCCTGGGGGATAATGCATCCTTAGACGAGATCACCCGCCCCGAGTTGATGGAGGCGCGCCGCACAGGCGATATCGCCCTCGTCCACTCCTGGGAGCTTGTGACCTCGGTGGATGGCCCAGGCACCCGCATGACCATATTCATGTCCGGTTGCCCACTGCGCTGCCTGTACTGCCACAATCCAGACACCATGGAGATGAAGGTGGGCACCTTGGAGCGCATCGAGGATGTGCTCAAGCGCATTAAGCGCTACAAGCCCATCTTCCAAGCCACCGGTGGGGGGCTCACGCTCTCCGGCGGCGAACCACTCTTCCAGATTGCGTTTGCCCGCCGTCTGCTCAAGGAAGTCCACGATGCAGGCATTCACACCACCATCGACACCTCGGGCTTCCTCGGCTCCCGCCTGCGCGACGAGGACCTAGACAATATCGATTTGGTCTTGCTCGACGTCAAGTCTGGGGACGAGGAGACCTATAAGAAGGTCACCGGCCGCACACTGCAGCCCACCATCGACTTCGGCGACCGGCTGGCTGCTAAAAGCAAGCGGGTGTGGATCCGCTTCGTCGTGGTTCCCGGACTTACCGACGCCCCGGAGAACGTCCAGAACGTGGCCAACATCGTGGCTAGGTGGCGCGACAATGTCGAGCGCGTCGAGGTCCTTCCCTTCCACAACATGGGCGCCGACAAGTGGCACGAGCTCGGTATCGATTACAAGCTCGAGGACTGCAAGCCTCCGCGCCCCGAGGACGTGGATGCCGTGCGCGAGGTCTTTCGTGAGAAGGGTCTCCAGGTCTACTAGGGCCTTACTTGGGCATACTAGGCTTGCCGCGCGGGTGTCGGGAGCGCGCACTAGACTCGGCACCCATGAGTGAATATCACCGCTTCGGCCACACCATCAAAGAGCACGTTATTACTGTGCCCTGGGACTATGACAGCCCGGAGGACTCAGCGGAGACTTTCGAGCTCTATGCCCGCGAGATCATTCCCCCAGGCGGGGAGGACAAGCCCGCGCTGCTCTATAACCAGGGCGGCCCGGGCTTTCCTGCGCCGCGGCCACTTGGTCTGTCGGGGCTCTTGGCCAAGGGCCTAGAGCGCTACCGCTGGATACTCATGGATCAGCGCGGCACCGGGCGCAGCCACCGCATCGACGGGCTCTCCCCGGAAGCGGACCGCAGCGTGGAGCGGCTCCGGCTGCTGCGCCAAGACAATATCGTGCGGGACGCGGAGCGGCTGCGTGAGCATCTGGGCCTAGAGAAGTGGAGCCTATTCGGGCAGTCCTTCGGCGGCTTTTGCATCACCTCTTATCTCTCGCTGGCGCCTCAATCTGTGGAGCGGGCCTTCCTGACCGGCGGCCTCCCCACTCTTGATAAGGGCGTCGATGATCTTTATCGCACCACCTTTGCCAAGCTCAAGTACCGTCATGACTTGTTCACCACGCAGTTTCCGTGGGTGCAGGGCCGGATCGAGGAGATTATTAACCACCTCGACAACTCGGCGGAGATCCTTCCCACGGGGGAGCGTCTGTCCTCTCGTCGTTTCCGCACCATCGGCCTAGAGCTGGGGCGAGGCAGCGGCTTTGATTCCTTGGCCTATCTTCTAGAGGAGCCTTTCCGTACGGTCGACGGGGAAAAGCGGCTGCGTTCTGACTTCTTGAGCCAAGTAGGCAGCCGGGTGAGCTTCCAATCGGGGCCACTGTATGCGGCGATTCATGAGTCCATCTATGGCGGCGTCGGCAAGCTGGGCGCTACCAACTGGGCCGCGCAGCGCATCCGCGCGGAGTTCCCCGAGTTCGCCGAGGCGGGAACCTACCTGACGGGGGAGCACATCTTCCCCTGGCAGTTCGAGGAGGACCCGGCGCTGCGGCCGTTCCGGGAGTCCGCGCAGGCCTTGGCCCAGCACGAATGGGGAGAGAAGGACGCTATGTATGATGTCGCTGCGCTGGGCGCGGCAGAACCCGTCGCCGCCGCGGCCATCTATCTGGATGATATCTTCGTTCCCTTCGAGGACTCGATGGCTACGGCCGCCACCTACAGGGATCTGCGCCCGATGGTGAGCAACCGCTACCAGCACAATGGGGTCCACGTGGACGGCGCCGGTATTCTGGGCGAGCTCTTTCGGCTTGCTGATGACCACTAGCGCAGGCAACTAGCGCTGCGCACCTGCCGCGACCACCCCGGCCCTCGAAATGTGAGCTGGGCTATGGAAGAGTAGGTATATGAAACTACCTTAGGTTCCCTTAAATCCTTTGGGTCCCTTTTTAAGTCCCTTAAAGCACCGAAAGAAAACCTACAGAAGGAAAGAAAGATGCTTACTCTTATCGTCGCTGTGGTCGTCATCATAGTGCTCGTGCTCAACGCTTTTGATGCGTTTTTCATCGTGCGCACGCGTGAGGCGGCCATCGTGGAGCGGCTCGGAAAATTCGTCAGCGTGGCACACGCTGGTCTGCACTTCAAGGTCCCGTGGGTAGACCGCGTTCGCGCGAAGATCTCCCTGCAGGTTCGGCAACTTGATGTCATGGTGGAGACCAAAACCAAGGACAATGTCTTCGTACAGATCCCGGTTGCGGTTCAATACCAGGTGGTCGAGGGCCGCGAGCGCGAGGCTTATTATATGCTCTCCAATCACGAGCAGCAGATTGTGGCCTACGTGCAAGATAATGTTCGCTCCTCCGTGGCGAATATGGACCTTGATGATTCTTTCTCCTCGAAGGACACCATCGCCCAGAACGTGGCCATGTCCCTGCGTGACAACATGGCCGCCTATGGTTGGCACTTTGTTAATACCCTGGTCACAGACATTCGCCCGGATTCCCGCGTGCGTGAGTCGATGAACTCCATCAACGCCGCGCAGCGCGAGCGTGAGGCCGCCATCGCGCAGGCTGAGGCGGAGAAGATTCGCGTGGTCAAGGAGGCGGAAGGTGCCGCAGAGGCCCGCAAACTGCAGGGTCGTGGTGTGGCAGATCAGCGCAAGGAAATCGTGGAAGGTATTGCCGCGCAGTATGAGATGCTGCGCGCCGCAGGAGTTGAGGAGTCCCCCGAGGCCCTCATGCTGGTCTCGCAGTACCTGGACGCCATGGTGGATGTCTCCCACAACGGCAACACCTCAGTTCTCTACATGCCCTCGAATCCGGCCGGCATGGGTGAGCTCTTTGGCGGCATGAGGGACGTTCTCATGGCCAATCATGTGCTGGGCACCGCCGCAGATTCCGGCCCGCAGGTGTCCAAGGCCGATGCGGCCAAGCGTAAGCGCGAGCTTGCTGAGAAGGCACGCCGGCGGCGCCAGGACTCCCAGGCGGAGGACTATTCTGCGCAGCAGTCGCTGGGGGAGGGCGCTAATCCGGTTGGGGGAGCGGCCCCCTATGTTTCAGATAGCATCGAGCAGCCCAAGGGTGCGCGCGAGTACTTCCAGCAGCTGCGTCAGCAGCTCGAGCAGGAGCGCAACAACAAAAACTAGAGCCCCTTGCTGGGGGTTTCTAGGGAGGGGATGGCGCGTGCGAGTCTACTGGCAGGCGCGCAGTAATCTATCGAGCGCAGCGTGCTCGGCCTCCGTGGTCCATAGGCCGTAGGCGGCCTTGACCTCCACTATGCGCTGGGCGTATTCGCAGCGAAAGCCCTTGTTGGGCGGCAGCCACGTTGCCGCATCCCCGGCGGATTTCTGTTGGTTGAGGCCACCGTCAACCGCGAGCAGATTACGCGGATCGTTGGCAAAGTCCCGCCTTTGTTCCGGGGTCAGCAGCTGCGCGCCCTTCTGCCATGCATCAGCCAGCGGCACAACGTGGTCGATCTGGACTGCGCTGGAGGTATCGCGGCCGCGCTGGAAGGCAATGTCTTGCCCTGAATAAGGATCATGCAGCGTGCCGGAGAGCACGACGCATCCGTGCGTGCCCTCCTTAATAAGGGCGTCGGAGATATCACGGCGCAGGATGTCGTTGCGGGTATCGCAGCCATTGTGTCCATATTCCACGCCCACATCATCTGACCACGCTTGACCAAATTGCTCGCGCTCATAGCCGGTCTTAGGCGCGCGTCCCTTGACGGGGATCGTCTCCAAGGTGCTCAGCGCCTGTTCGGCGGCGGGCTTCTCCTGGCTTGGCCCTTCTTCCGGGGAGAGACTATCTGCGGCGGCGGAGTTTTCGGGGTTCGGGGCGAAAGCTGAGCTGGGGGACTCGGGGCTTGGCTCGGTTGTGCTGCTCAGGGCGGTGGTGGGGCTTAGTGTGGCGGGGGTCGGCGCTGCGGCTTTATCGCTGCCTATGGCTAGGCATCCGCCAAGAGCGAGTGCCGCCACCGCGATGTTGAGGATTCCTGCGGCGATAAAAGGGGCGGGAATAGGGGTTCGGGAACGCATGATTCGACACAGTCTAGCGGTAGGGTGTCTTAGAAAGGGTTTCGGGCGCAGGCCTTAACGCGGGCAGGATCAGACAACGCGCATCTCTCAGCGTGCAGAGCAAGATTTTCGCCACAGAGAAGAGCATTTAGGGCATTTCTCACGGGGCACACGCCAGCAAAAGATGATGGATTCCTCATGATTCTGTGGCATGCTTTAGGCCTAACTTTTAGATCCGAAACTTTTTGGCACCTTTTGGCCGCACTCTATATAGACACCTAGTAGGAGCAGCACCACAGTGAGAACTGGCAACACCGACTTCATCACGCCCGCAACCCCGAGCGAGCGACTCATCGAGCGTTTGGACCGCGAGCCCTTTGCTCTTTCTTTCTCCGGGCAGGGCTATGCCTGGCTGCCCGGCCTGCGTGAGACGCTGGCTGGCGGCGTCGGCGCGCAGATGGCTCGGCACCTTGAGGATGCACAACAGATCCTCGAGCCGGTGGCTGCTGACATCGCCGCCCAGTTCCCGCACGGCTTTGAGCCTTTGCGGTGGGCCGAGGCCTCTGAAGATCCGAGTTTCGAGCTCACCGATGCAGCGATATCCACCCCTGGCATCCTCACCGCCCAGGTGGCTTTGCTCGAGTCGTTGCGCGCGCAGGGACTCGATTCTGCGGCTGCAGTGGCTTCTCTTGGCCACTCGCAGGGTGCGCTGGCTACCTACGTGGCACAGGGTGAGGCTGGTGCGGGCGAGGTCATTGCGCTGGCTCAGCTCATCGGCGCCGCCATCACTCGTACCGCCCGCATCCACGGCCTGGTGCGCACCGCTGCTGGTGCGCCGATGGCGGCCGTCAGCGGTGCAACCCGCCAGCAGCTGGAGGAGGCCGGTGCGACCATTGGCCTGTGCAATGGTCGCGATTCCTTCGTCATCGTCGGCACCCCAGAGGACAACGCTGCCGTGCGTCGCGGCTTAGAGCGTCTCGCCGCGGCCGATGCCAAGGCCATTGAGGCCAAGCTGCGCGGGGGCAAGGCCTTCGCGCCGCGCTTTAGTGATCTTGATGTGCAGGCCGCTTATCATCACCCGGCTATGGCTGAGGCTGTCGCACTCGTCGAGGACTGGGCACAGCGCGCAGGCCTCGACGCGGAGCTTTCCGCGCGAGGCGCTCGCGCGGTCCTCACGGACGTCGTTGACTGGCCGGAGGCCGTCACCACCGCCGTGGACGAGGGCGCACGCTGGATCCTGGAATGCGGCCCCACCGCAGGCGTGGAGCCGCTGACACGCAAGATCGTGGCCGGGCGCGGAGTGGGCACCCTGGTGGTTTCCACCGCGCAGGGCCAGGCCGCGCTTTTTGACGCCGGGCGGAGCCCGCAGTTGCCCGCTGACTGGTCCCAGTTGCGCCCGCGCCTGCACAACGGCCGCGTTTATAGCAAGTTCACTGATCTGACCGGCTACTCCCCGGTGATGTTGCCCGGCATGACCCCCTCCACCGTGGACCCGGAGATCGTCGCTGCGGCGGCCAACGCCGGATTCTGGGCGGAGCTCGCTGGTGGTGGCCAGACCACGAGCGCGATGCTTGATGAAAACCTGGCTCGCCTCGAGGAGCTGCTGGAGCCCGGAGTCAATGCGCAGTTCAACGCCATGTACCTGTCCGCCTCGCAGTGGCGCCGCCAGGTAGAAGGCCAGCGCGCCATCCCTAAGGCTCGCGCTAACGGCGCGCATATCAGCGGCATTATCGTCTCCGCGGGTATTCCGCCCTTCGACGAGGCCGTCGCGTTGCTCGAGCAGCTGCGCGCCGAGAACTTCCCCTGGATTGCTTTCAAACCTGGCACAGTCAAGCAAATCGATCAGGTCCTGCGGATTGCCGCTGCTGTGGACTTCGACATCATCATGCAGATCGAGGGCGGGCACGCCGGCGGGCACCACTCCTGGGAGGACTTGGACGAGCTGCTGATCGAGGCCTATGCCAAGATTCGCTCCCAAGACAACGTTGTCCTCGCCGTCGGCGGCGGCATCGGCACTCCGGATGTAGGCGCGGCCTACCTGACCGGTACGTGGGCGCAGAAGTACGGCCTGGCACCCATGCCTGTCGACGCCATTATGATCGGCACCGCCGCGATGGCCACCCTGGAATCCACCGCCTCGGAGTCAGTCAAGCAGGCTCTTGTCGACGCCCAGCCCGTTACGGAGAACCACGGATGGGCCGGCGCCGGATCCGCCCGCGGGGGAATCGCCTCCGGCCGCTCCCAGCTCGGCGCCGATATCCACGAGATTGATAATTCCTTCGCGCGCGCAGGCCGCCTCCTTGACGAGGTAGCAGGCGATGCGGAGGCCGTGGCGGCCCGGCGCGAGGAGATCATCGCGGCGATTGCCAAGACCGCCAAGCCTTACTTCGGCGATGTCGCCGAGATGACCTATGAGCAGTGGCTGGGCCGCTACCTCGAGCTCTCTTATCGCGGTCACTGGGTAGACATCTCCTGGGCTCAGCGGTTTGAGCGCATGGTAGAGCGCGCCGAGGCACGCCTGAGCCCGCAGGATCACGGGGAGTTCGCAGCCCGCATCGCCGTCGATGGCGAGCGTCCCTACAAGGCCGTGCGGGCCTTGGTCGCCGAGTACGGCGATGCTCCGCTCCACGTTGGTGATGTCTCCTGGTTCATCAAGCTGCTCGAGGAAAAGGGCAAGCCCGCGAACTTCGTCCCCGTCATCGACGCGGAGGTTCGTCGCTGGTGGCGCCAAGACTCGCTGTGGCAAGCCCACGATGAGCGCTACGCTGCCGACGAGGTCTGCATCATCCCCGGCACCACCGCGGTGGCCGGAATTACTCGCGCCAACGAGCCAGTCGCGCACCTGCTGGCCCGCTTTGAGGCCGCCACGGCAGAACGCCTGGAAGCAGAAACCCCGGATGCGGCCGCAGCTGCGCGTGCAGAATTAATTGAGATGTGCGAGGCCGCCTCCATCGATTGGGCCGGTCGCGCACAGGTCAACCCAGTGCGCCTAGTCATGCCCCGGATAGAGGTATCAGGAACAGGAAAGGATCTGCGTGCCCAGTGCCCGGAGACCGGAGCCTCCCTCGAGCGTGACGCGGAAGGCGGCTATGTGCTGCGCGCCCCGCTGCGCGGAGCCATTGCCGGCGCGAGCCTGCGCATTCGCCTCGAGGCCCCGCAGATTCCGGGTGCGAGCCCCACCGTGAGCGCACAGGATGCCCGCCAGGCCATGCGCGAGCTGGCACAGATTGCCGCAGGGGGCCAGTTGCCGCAGGTGGTAGACGGCACTGCGCAGTGGAAAGCACAGCTCTCGGTCGCTGATTGCGCCGATTATGAAAACGTCACCGCCGGCTATGGAAAGCTCTCAGGCCTCGCCCCCGACGTCCTCGTGGGTAAAGCCTGGCCGGCCGTCTTCGCCGTTATCGCCCATGCCCAAACGGAGCAGGGCGCGGACGTCGTCGAAGGCCTGCTCAACCTAGTGCACCTCGAGCATTCCGCGCAGCTTCACGCCGATCTTCCGCGTGAGGCGCAGCTGGAGATTAGTGCTCGCGGCACGAGCGTGCTCGACACCACCGTCGGACGCGTCGTCGAGGTCGAGGTGGAGATTTCCACCGCCGGAACCCTTCTTGCCACCCTGCGTGAGCGTTTTGCCATCCAGGGCCGTCGCGGAACCCAAGAGCTTGCCCCCGCCCCTGCCAAGGAGAGCGTGACCGACAAGCCGCGCAGCTTCCGCACCGAAGTAAACGTGGTCGCACCGGAGTCGATGCAGCCTTTCGCCGCCGTGACCGGGGACCGCAACCCCATCCACGTCTCCGCCGCCGCGGCGGCGCTGGCGGGACTTCCACACGGAGTCATTGTCCACGGCATGTGGACCTCGGCGCTGGCCCAACTGGCAGCCGGATTCGACGGTGCCTCCGTGGCCGAGTGGGAGGCAACGATGTTGGCCCCCGTTCTGCCGGGTGCACAGGTGGATTTTGTGGTTGAGCGCAGCGGCGTCGATAATCGCTCCGGGCTGGGTGAGGTCCGCACCGTGACCGCCTCGGTCGGGGATGTCCCCGTGCTGCAGGCCCAGGCCATCATGCGGGATAAGATCACCGCCTATGGCTTCCCGGGCCAGGGCATCCAGTCCCAGGGCATGGGCATGGATTCCTTCGCTTCGTCGCCTGCCGCACGTTCGGTGTGGGAGCGAGCAGATTCCCACACCAGGAGCCGGTTGGGTTTTTCCATCCTGGAAGTCGTGCGCGCGAATCCTGCCTCCGTCACCGTGGCCGGCGAGGAGTTCTCGCACCCGGATGGTGCACTCTTCCTGACGCAGTTCACGCAGGTGGCCATGGCCACGCTGGGCTGCGCGCAGATCGCGGAGATGCAGGAAGCCGGCGTCCTCGATAGCGGTGCCTACTTCGCCGGTCACTCGGTGGGCGAGTACAACGCACTTGCGGCCTATGCACAGGTCCTCTCCCTCGAGGCGGTCCTGGAGATTGTCTACGCCCGCGGGCTGACCATGCACCGCCTGGTTGAGCGCGACGAGCACGGCAATTCTAACTACGGACTGGCGGCGCTGCGCCCGAATAAGATCGGCATCAGCGCCGAGGAGGTCTTTGACTACGTCTCCGAAATCGGGGGTCGCTCCGGCGAGTTCCTCGAGATAGTCAACTACAACATCGCCGGCGTGCAGTACGCCGTGGCCGGCACTCGTGCGGGCCTAGCCGCCCTGCGAGAGGACGCCGAGTCCCGCGCGCCGGGCAAGCGCGCCTTCATCCAGATTCCTGGTATCGACGTTCCTTTCCACTCCTCCCGGCTTCTCGACGGCGTGCCCGCCTTCCGCGAGCACCTCGATTCCCTCATCCCCGCCGAGATCGACCTGGAAATCCTGCTCGGCCACTACATCCCGAACCTGGTGGCGCGTCCCTTCGGACTCGATAGCGAGTTCGTCGAATCCATTGCCCAGGTGGTCGATTCCGCAGCTATCAAGGAGATTCTGGCGGACTTCTCGGCCGCCGCGCAGGATTCAAATAAGCTCGGCCGCACCCTGCTTATCGAGCTTTTGGCCTGGCAGTTTGCCTCCCCGGTGCGCTGGATCGAAACCCAGGACCTCTTCCTGTGCTCCCCGGATGAAACCGCCGGTGCGGGCACGCCTGGGCTGGGTGTCGAGCGCTTTATCGAGATTGGCGTCGGTTCCGCACCGACCCTGGCGAATATGCTCGGCCAGACCTTGCGTCTGCCGCAGTACGCTGGTCACCCCATCGAGGTGCTCAACGTCGAGCGTGACCGTCCTACCGTCTTTGCTGAGGATGCCGTAGAGCGCCCTGAGCCTGCTGCCTCTGCAACAGAAGCTGCAGAAGTTACAGAGGCAACCTCTGCGGGGGCAACCTCTGCAGATGCTGCCACCCCCGCCGCGCCTGCTGCCCCCGCTCCTGCCCTCGCGGCGGCTCCGGCTGCTCCCACAGGCGGCGAGACTCCTGCTGACAAGGCGCTCAGCGTTGCTGACGCCGTTGAGATGCTCGTAGCCATCTGGACCAAGGTGCGCCCCGACCAGATTGGGCCCACCGATACCATCGAGCTGCTTGTCGAAGGCGTGTCCTCGCGCCGCAACCAGCTGCTGCTGGATCTGGGCGTGGAGTTTGGATTGGGCGCCATCGATGGCGCTGCCGATGCGCCTCTGGGTGATCTGCAGCAGACCGTGACCGGCATGGCCAAGGGCTATCGCGCCTTCGGTCCGGTGCTCGCGGATCAGGTTGCGGATTCGCTGCGTCGTCTGACCGGCCCAGCAGGTAAGAAGCCCTCCTACATCGCCGAGCGCGTCACCGGAACGTGGGGCTTGGGCGAAGGCTGGGTCGATCGCGTCACCGCAGAGCTGGTGCTGGGCACGCGCGAGGGCGCGTCCCTGCGCGGTGGCGAGCTGGCCACTTTGGGCACCGCGGCGCCGCACGTCAAGGAACTCGATGCTCTCATTGATGCCGCTGTGCAGGCGGCTGGCGCGCGCGCCCAGGTGTCCATCGCAATGCCTTCCACCGGCGCTGGTGCTGGCGGGGTAGTAGATTCCGCCGCGCTTGATGAGTTCTCCGCGCAGCTGACCGATTCCCTGGCCGAGACCGCCCGCACCCTGCTTAAGCGCCTTGGCATCAAGGCGCCCACCACGGAGTTCTCCACCGAGCCCGATGGGCTCGCCGATCTCGTCTCCCGCGAGCTGGGCTCCGATTGGCCGCGCCAGGTGGCCCCGGCCTTCGACGCGAACAAGGCCGTGCTTCTCGACGATCGCTGGGCATCCGCCCGCGAGGACCTCACCCGCCTCAAGCTGGGAGAGCTCTCCGAGCTCGATGTCTTCGGCGCTGGCGAGGAAGTCGCCCAGATGGCCGAGTACCTTGGCCTTGATGAGCAAGCCAGTGATGCCCGCCAGGATCCGGCGCAGCTGCCCTATAGCAGCGACGTTGCCGTGGTGACCGGCGGTTCCCCGCACTCGATTGCCGCCGCTGTTATCGCACAGCTGCTCTCGGAGGGCGCCACCGTCGTGGCCACCACCTCGCGCCTGGATCATGCCCGCCTGGAGTTCTACAAGGAGCTCTACCGTTCCCACGCTTGCGGCAACGCTGCGCTGTGGGTCGTTCCGGCCAACCTGAGTTCTTTCAGCGACGTCGATGCCCTCATCGAGTGGGTCGGCAACGAGCAGACCGCCACGGTGGGTGGAAAGTCTAAGCTGCTCAAGCCCGCCTTGGTTCCCACCTTGCTCTTCCCCTTCGCTGCACCGCGCGTGCAGGGAACGCTGGCTGATGCCGGCGCCCAGGCCGAGGCGCAGATGCGTCTGTTGCTGTGGTCCGTCGAGAAGCTCATCGCCGGCCTATCCCAGATCGGCGCGGATACCCACGTTGGCCAACGCCTGCACGTGGTCCTGCCTGGCTCGCCCAACCGTGGACGATTCGGCGGAGACGGCGCCTATGGCGAGTCCAAGGCTGCGCTCGACGCCCTGGTGACCCGCTGGCACGCCGAGCCGGTCTGGGGTGAGCGCACCTCGCTCGTGCACGCCCACATCGGGTGGGTGCGCGGCACCGGCCTGATGGGCGGCAACGATCCCATGGTCGAGCTCGTTGAGGCCAAGGGTGTTTCCACCTATTCTCCCGCCGAGATCGCTGTGCAGCTGGTGGACTCCGGCGCGCAGCACTCCGTACGCAAGAGCGCCGCACAGGCGCCAATTACCCTCGACTTCACCGGCGGCTTGGGCGAGGCAGATATCAACCTGCCGGAACTCGCCCGCGAGGCAGCGGCACGCAGCGGTGAAACCGCTCCTGCTAGTGAGGCCCCGCGCAGCGTGCGCGCGCTGCCGAGCATCCGCCGCCACATCGAGTGGACCAGCCCGGACTTTAGCGGGGTCACCCAGAACCTCGATGACATGGTCGTCATCGTCGGCGCGGGAGAGCTGGGCCCAGTGGGTTCCTCGCGTACCCGCTACGAGGTCGAGCTAAGCGGAGATCTCTCCGCTGCCGGCGTCATCGAATTGGCCTGGAGCACTGGGCTTATCGCCTGGGATGGCGGCTGGACAGTGACCGAGACCGGCGAGGAGATCTCCGAGGAAGACATCTACGAGCGCTTCCACGATGAGGTCATCGCCGGGGTAGGCGTGCGGCGCTACCACGACGACTTCGGCCCCAAGCGCCCCATGGTTGATAACCTCGCCCCCGAGCTGACCACCATCTACCTTGAGCGCGATATGACCTTCGCGGTATCGGACGAGGCCGCTGCCAAGTCCTTCGTGGAGGATGTCGAGGGTGCCAGCGCCTACTTCGACGGTGAGGAGTGGCAGGTCACCCGCCCGGCTGGTTCCGCGGTGCGCGTCCCGCGCCGCGTGGCCATGAGCCGCTTTGTGGGTGGCCAGATTCCGAAGGGCTTTGACCCTGCGGTCTATGGCATCCCGGCCGACATGATCGATAACCTCGACCGCGTGGCGCTGTGGAACCTGGTGTGCACGGTCGACGCCTTCCTCGCCGCCGGATTTAGCCCGGCGGAGCTCCTTTCGGAGGTTCACCCCTCCCGCGTCTCCTCGACCCAAGGAACCGGCATGGGCGGAATGCAGTCGCTGCGTTCCCTCTACGTCGACAAGCTTCTGGCTGAGCCACGCCCCAACGACATCCTGCAGGAATCCCTGCCCAACGTCGTTGCCGCGCACGTCATGCAGTCCTACGTCGGCGGGTACGGGCAGATGGTCCACCCGATCGCCGCCTGCGCCACGGCGGCCGTCTCCGTCGAGGAAGGCTTTGACAAGCTGCGTCTGCGCAAGGCCGATTTCGTCGTGGCTGGCGGTATTGATGATCTCTCCATCGAGGGCATCACCGGCTTCGGAGACATGGCCGCCACTGCGGACTCGCAGGAGCTGGAGGACAAGGGCATTGACCACAAGTTCTTCTCGCGCGCTAACGATAGGCGCCGCGCGGGCTTCATTGAGTCCGAGGGCGGCGGAACCATTTTGCTGGCCCGCGGTAGCCTCGCGCTCAAGCTCGGCCTGCCTGTGCTGGGTGTAGTGGCCTTCGCCGAATCCTTCGGTGATGGTGCGCATACCTCCATTCCAGCGCCTGGCTTGGGTGCCCTCTCCTCCGCACGCGGCGGCAAGGACTCGCGCCTGGCGCTTGCCTTGCGTGAGGTCGGTGTGAGCGCCGACGAGGTCTCCATCGTTTCCAAGCACGACACCTCGACCAACGCCAATGACCCCAACGAATCGGATCTGCACGAGCGCATCGCGGGTGCCATCGGGCGCAGTGCAGGCAATCCCTTCTATGTCATCTCACAGAAGAGCCTGACCGGGCACACCAAGGGCGGTGCGGCGATGTTCCAGATGATGGGGCTGACACAGGTGCTGCGCGAGGGAATCATTCCTCCCAACCGCGCGCTCGACTGCGTCGACCCAGTTCTGCGCAAGCATTCGCACCTGACCTGGTTGCGGCGCCCGCTTAATCTGCGTTCCGCCGCGCCCAAGGCCGGTCTGGTGACCTCGCTGGGCTTCGGCCACGTTTCCGCCCTGGTGGCCATCGTGCACCCCGGTGCCTTCCTGCAGGCGGTGCGCGCCGCCCACGGTGAGGAAGCGGCACAAGCCTGGGAGGACTCCGCGCAGCAGCGCGAGGACGCCGGCCTGCGGCGCCTTGACGATGCCATGCATGGCGGCGCAGCCCTCTATCAGCGTCCCGTGGACCGCAACCTCGGTGGCACGGGAGATGCGGTAAAGGAGCGCGAGGCGGCCATCTTACTCGATGGCACTGCGCGCTTGAAGAACGGCGTCCTTACCCCGGGCGCGGAGCTCTAAATATGTAAGTCGCAGCCGCACCGATTGAGGTGCGGCTGGCATAATCACGGCTATGAAGAAACTCGCCGTGGGAACCGACATCGTGTGCATACCGGAATTTGCCGCGCAGCTAGCGCAACCCGGCTCCCGCTTCGAGGCGGTGTTTAGCCCCGCGGAGCTGCGTGTGGCTGCCGGCAAGGGTGCACGCCGCGCCGAGCACCTCGCCGGGCGCTGGGCCGCCAAGGAGTCCTTCATCAAGGCCTGGTCCCAGGCAATCTACGGGCGCCCGCCGGTGATTGCTCAAGAGCGCGTCATCTGGAGTGAGGTGGAGATCCGCCCCGACGCTTGGGGGAGGGTGGACATCGCCACTTCAGGCAATGTGCGCGAGCAGGTTGCAGCCACTTTGGGCGAGGTGGAAACCAGCCTGAGCATTAGCCATGACGGGGATTACGCCACGGCGACGACGATCTTAAGCTGGGGCTAGCCGGTGGCCACCGCAAAGAGGTAGGCCACGAGCATGCGCTTAATCTCCATGACTGTGGAGTCGAAAGACTCCAAGTTTTCCGATGCCGCATAGTTGAGCATGGAGACCACCGTGTGTACGAGGAACCCGCCAAGGTTCACCCGCTGCTCGTAGTCCATCTGCGGGGCGAGAGGCTCTAGGATGCTGGCCAGTGGCTGCAGGAGTTGTAGCTCGGTATCTGCGGCCGTGGCGCGCGTGGCTGGGGTGGATTGCACGGCGTGCCAGACCGCGCGGCGGGAGGGATCCTCCCGCCACATGCGTGCCAGGTGGTCAATGAATTCATCGAGGAAGTCCGGCCATTGCAGCGCCGGAACATGCTCCGAGAAGCGCTCAATCTCACTGAGGTTCTCCGCCGTGTCTTGGCGGTCGAGCTCGCAGATCAGCACGTACTTATTGGCAAAGAATTGGTACAGAGTCCCGATGGGGACCTCGGCGCGGCGGGAGACCTCATCGAAGGTGAAGGACTCGAAACCGGTGTCTACGAGCACGCTACGCGCGGCCTTGAGGATCCTATTGAACCTCTCGCGGCTGCGCGCTTGGGCTGGCCGCCGGCGGGGGACCAGCAGTTCCGGCGTGGAAGTGGTGCTCGTTTCACTCACGGTCTAGGCGAGGCCTTTCATAACGCGGGCGACATGTCCGGTGGCCTTGACGTTGTACAAGGCCTGTCCAATGGTGCCATCCGGCTCGACCAGGAAAGTAGAGCGGATGACGCCCTGGACTACCTTGCCGTAGTTCTTCTTCTCCCCGAAGGCCCCGTAGGCGGACAAGACAGTCTTGTCAGGATCCGACAAGAGCGGGAAATTAAGCTCGTGCTCGGCGCGGAACTTGGCAATTGCCTCCGGCTTATCGGGCGAGATGCCAACGACGGCGATATCGAGCGAGTTGAGCTGCTCGAGGGAATCCCTAAAGTCACAGGCTTCCTTGGTGCAGCCGGGAGTATTGGCTCGCGGATAGAAGTAGACGAGGACGCGCTTGCCGGCGTAGTCCGATAGAGAGACGGTATGCCCGGCATCATCGGGCAAAGAAAACGCGGGGGCGGTATCTCCAACTTCTAAACGCTTAGCTTCAGTCATAGGGACAACAATACATTGCCTGGCCTTAGCCCAGGCGAACTTAGCCACTGGCCAGCTTGCTTGCCCCTCACCGACCCTGCGGGGGATTCACGCTGTAGACTGTGTGGTCGAGAAGAGAACCTAAGTAGAACTCAGGAGACAATCGTGGCACGCAACATTGACGATATTCAGCGCGATATTGAACGCACCCGCCGTCAGCTAGCTGGAACCTTGGACGAACTCGCGGATCGGAGCAAGCCACAGAACCTAGTCGGTGACGCCAAGACTGCTGCAGCCAACAAGCTGCAGCAGCGCAACGTGCAGTACGTCATCGCCGGCGTCAGCGCCGTAGTCATCGGGCTCATCGCTCTGGGCGTGACCCGCTCGCGCCGCCGCTCCAGCGATCTCAAGGAACTGCAGCGTCTTCTCGCCGAGCGCAACTAATAGGCAACTAACAGCCCTATCTCGTTACTGCTGCGCGGTGATACGGGCGTAGTCCTCTTGGATCAGAAAGCCCGCCACCGCCGGCCCAGTGGTGGCGCCGGCGCCGATGGATTGCGGCACGTTGGTCATGGGGTTGACCACGTTGCCCACCGCCCAGATTCGGGGGTGGCTCGTTTTCCCAGTCGCATCGACTTGGAGGAAAGAGCCTAGGCCGAAGGGAAGATCTTCCCTTTCAAGGTCAAGGCCCGCCAAGAATCCATCATGTGGGGTTAACGTCCCCATGGTGAAAATCGCGTCGATCTCGATTTCTTGGCCATCTTCAGTGCGCACCGCACTGATGGCGGGCTCCTGGCCCAAGACTGCGTTGACCTTAGAATCAATCACCGCGATGCCTCGCGCTCGCAGCCTGTGCAACGCAGCCTCATCGAGCGGGCCTGCACCGAAGGCGAAGAAGTTCACCTGGTTGCTCCACTGCCGCAGCATCTCTACTTGATGGAGTGAAACAGGGGAGGTGGCAAGGACACCTATGCGTTGCTCCGCAACCTCCCATCCGTCGCAGAAGGGGCAATGGAATACGCTCTTGCCCCAGCGCTCGGCGAAACCGGGCACCGCGGGCAACGTGTCCTTGACGCCGCTGGCGACGATAAGCGTGCGGGCGCGGAAGCTGTGCCCTGAAGCTAGCTTCACCTCGATGCCCGCATCGCTCTCACCGACTGTGCCAGCCAGGGAAGCTATCTCTGTGACGTCGATTGCACTCCCGCTTAAGAATTCGACGCCATAGGAAGCAAGTTCCTTTCGGCCCTGCTGGACAAAATCCAGGGGCGGCTTACCGTCATTGCCGAGCACGCCATGCATATGAGCGGCGAAGCGATTGCGTGGTGCCCCCGAATCAATGACAAGGACTCTGCGCCGTGATCTGGCGACAAGGAGTGCTGCGGAAAGCCCGGCCACTCCGCCGCCAACGACAATGGTGTCCCAGGGATCTGTCTTAGTTCTTGGTTGTGTACTCATGAACGAAGATTCTCGGTACTCTTGGCTAGGATAGCAAGACCCTTTGCTAAAACGGCAAGTAAAGGTTTGGGGCAAGAAGGCAATAGAGGCGGCAATGAGGCAAGGCAACATCAACCAAGAGTTGGCCGGGATTGGCCCTCGCCTGCGCATAGCGCGCCGAGATCGGAACTTGACCTTGGAGGAACTCGCGGGCGCTGCAGGAATCTCCGCGAGCACTCTTTCACGCCTAGAATCCGGCAAAAGGCAGGCCAACCTCGAGCTGCTCGTCCCGCTAATCCGGCAGCTGGGGATCCGTCTCGATGATCTCTTTCCTCACGAAGTCCGCGATCCCCGGGTTCGCCGCTCCTCCATTCGCCGTGGCGGGCTAGTTATTACTCCCTTGGCGCCGGATTCTTCCCCCGTTCGTACGTTCAAGATTGACTACCCACGAGCTAAGCGGCGTCCCGCAAAACGCGTTCACACGGGCTACGAGTGGATCTACGTCCTCAACGGAAGCATTCTGCTGCAGCTCGGCGATCGCGATCTCATTCTGGGGCCAGGCGAAGCCGCGGAGTTCGACACCCGCGAGCCTCATGCCATTTCGGCCACGCAGGAGGGACCTGCACAAGTCTTAAGCATCTTCAACGCCGAGGGAGTCCGGATGCATACTCATGGCGCGGGCGACGTCGAATGACGCCGCCGAGAACGCCTTGATGCCCCGTGCGGTGGGTTCGCCCGCACGGGTATCGCCCACCCGTGCAATCCAGCCGTTGGCAAAGAAGGCTGAACACAGCGCGTTCCCGAGCTCTCCTCCCATGTGAGGCAGGCGTTGGGAGGTGTCAATGCAGGGGCGCGCCGTCAGGGACTGCGCAGCGGCCACGCCCCATCGCTCCATGAGCAGGGCGCCTCGAGGCGTAACTCGGAAGTCCGCGTCGGTATAGCCTTGCGCAACGAGCCACTGCGCCAGATCTACCCCTAACCTGCCCGCCAAGTGCTTGTAGCAGGTCCGCGCAGCAGTGAAGCGTTGCGTGTGGCGAGAAGCGTTGAGGCTGTGCGGGGTATCGAAGTGGGCCGCAGAGAGTGCGCCCAACCTTTCGATGAGATCTCCTACTGCGGGGCCGGAGATCGTGACATAGCGGTGCCTTCCCTGCCTGTACTCGCGGGCTATGCCTGCCTCCACCAAAACTGTGACATGCTCGCTAGCAGTGGAGCGTGCAATGTGCGCATACGCGGCCAACTTGCCCACGGTCCAAGAGGTGCCGCTCATAAGCGCAGAACAAAGTGCCGACCGTGCGCTATTGGCAAAGACGGCGGCCAGCCGGGAAATATCCGGAGTTGGTTCGAGTAGCTGCTTGTCGTGCATGAATCCAAATCTATCGCCGCGATAGTTCGGGACAGTGCGAACAGTTGTGCGTGGATACTTCTGACTGGGAAGCGGGAATTCCTGTCCTCCGTTTCTTTAGGTTCCTCAGTCAAGGAGTGAGCACGAGCTCAAGCAGAAGCTGCCAGCTGTCGGTGGCGGTCATCATCGTTGGATACTTCGTCGTTATGCTCGATGCGACCATAGTCAATGTGTCACTTGCCGATATCGGAAGAGACATGGGGGCGTCGGTGAATCTACTGCAATGGGTGGTTAATGCCTACACGCTGGTATTTGCGGCCCTGCTCTTGGGCGGCGGCACTGCTTGTGACCGCTTCGGCGCTAAACGTGTCTATCTCATCGGATTGGCCGTATTCGCTTGCGGCTCGATGGCTTGTGCCTTGAGCGGGACAGTGGCACAGCTTATTGTCTCGAGAGCTCTGCAGGGCATAGGGGCCGCTGGTATTGTCCCCAGCTCCCTAGCTCTTATCCCCGCGGTGATAAGTGAGCGCCGACAACAGACCCGCATCATCGGCCTCTGGGGAGGGGCAGGCGGTGCGGCCGCAGCGCTCGGACCTGTGCTCGGCGGAGCCCTAGTATCAGGGAGCGGGTGCGTGCCGCATTTTGGATAAGCATCCCACTTATTGCGATAGTCATCTTCCTTGGCCAATGGGTCTTGGCTCTGAGCCGAGCCGAGAAAGACAGCCCGCCTGGATCTTCTAGGATTGTCGCTCTCCGTCGTGGGGCTAGCGCTAGTGGCTTATGTGATCATCAATATGCACAGCTCCGAGCTTTCTCCCGCTGCACAGGCAATCCTTGTTGTGGCTGCCGTTTCAATCGTTGCACTGTTTCTATTTGTTGAGACCAAAGCGCGCATGCCCATGCTTCCCATAAAACTATTTAGTTCCTCTAAGTTCGCGGTAGCATGCGCGGTGGGTCTCATTCTTAACTTCAGCTTCTTCGGCCAGCTTTTTGCGCTGTCCTTATTCTTCCAGAACTATCTTGGATTTGAAGCGTGGAAGGCTGGCCTAGCGCTAGCGCCCCAAGCGTGCAGCGCTATCGTGGCCGCTCCTCTCGGCGGACGTTACTCAGCACGGATAGGGGAGGTGAGGGTCATTGTCATGGGTCTTGTGGCAGGTGCCATTGGTTTTGCCGGACTCGCATTCTTCCAACCCTCGACGCCCTACATCCTCATAGCCTTGAGCACCTTCTTGGGCGGGTTCGGAATGGCCTTCGCCATGCCGGCAGCCACATCAATGGCCGTGCATGCCGCACCTGCTGACTATGCGGGCAGCGCCTCAGGCGTAGTAAATTGCCTGCGGCAGATCGGAAGCCTACTTGGCGTGGCTCTCTTGGGGTCCCTCGTTGCCGGCGATGAGTTTCTGCACGGCTTCCATAGAGTTTGTTTAGGTGCCAGTGTGGCTTTTGCAACTGCAATTGGGCTATGCGCTGTGGTCGCGCTGTTCAAGCACTGAAACCCGCGATGGTGGAGTCGTTCCGGAATCCTCAAAGATCTTCATTCACGTTGCATAGACCAGACTGGGGGACCACTGGGTATCTGCGTCAACGAATAGACTTGGAACTCGAGCTTTTCATAGAGTCTGACATTCCTGGGATCTGACGTCTCGAGGTGTACAGGAATGCGAGAGTTCACTTGAGAATCAAGAGAATCTATCAAATACTCGATAATTCCTGCACCGAGTCCTCGCCCTTGGTATTCAGGTCTGACACCGACAGTTGACAACTCCCAGCTATTGGAAACAGCAGCTTGCGGAAGTTCGACGACTAAATCACTTGCTTGGGAGCTCCCCAAGAGCGATGTCAAGCGCTTCCACGTCTGAGAATCTACTTTCGATTCGGCGTTAGGCGCATTGGCAGCGAGTGCTGCCGAATGATTGTCATTGGTGACAACTATCCCGTAGGGTAGGGCGATTTCCCTAAGACAAAGCTCCTGTATTTGCGCAAGCCTCGACTGATGATTATCTGGCGCAACTGTCCAATTAGTCCATGGGTAGTCGCGGAAAGCTTCGCTTAAGGTTTCAGATAAAGGCTCTATATCTTCCTCAGTCGCCACTCTGAATTTCTGCATGGAAGCAGGCTATCAAAACTGACAATTGATGAAGCGGGGACCTTGTAGATTTGATGGCCCAGCTTCCGCGACGTCGTCGCGACATGCCAAGTAATAAAGCGCCTTAATCCGCATTATCTCGCCTTAACACCAGAGCTCACAACCCTGCCCAGCTGCAAATAGCAAGGTGCACGAGAGGATGAAAGTGCGCATAGAAAACTCCCCAAAATTTGGTGTCTTGTTACTCAGTCCAACTTTCAGGGAGAAGTTCACTCGAACCCAGTGGGGCTCTTTTCGACTAAGTAGTGAGAAGTGCTGCTGGGGGGCGTGTTTTAACGGAGGCTGCGTGCGTAGCAGAGAGAAACCTGTGATCCGATGTAGTCGCCGAAGAGCGGTATGGGTGTGTAGCCGTGCTTCTCGTAGAAGCGTGAGCCATCGGGTTGGATCGTTCCGGTTTCTAGAACTAGCTTTTTAGCGCCATGAGCAGCAGCATGAGATTCGAGTGCATTTAGGATTGCTGCAGCAGCACCATTTCCGCGCGCTTTTGGATCGGCGTACATGCGCTTGATTTCCGCTACTCCCGGTCCGAGCGAGTTCTCGTCGACCATGCGTAGTCCGCCGCAGGCCATATCCTCGCCGGATGCATCTCGTGCAACGAAGAAGGCAAAAACGTCTGCCGCCGAGGGGTGGATCCCGGGCTCGTGGTCGTCGTTGCCGTACCTGGCGTCGAGTTCCGCTCGCTGCTGCTCCCGCAGACGTTTAGCGCCAGGATGGTCCCAGGTCACTTGCTCAACTAGCCAGTTTGTCATCGCCTTGCCCTTTGATGGTTGTCCGTTTTGAGCGGAATGCTACCATGCGCGATGTCGCAGCTTGAGGAGATTGAGTCCGGTGCAGTTACGGTTAGAGACCCCGTAGGATTCAATACCTGCTGGGGCCTTTTCGTTGTTTTAGGGCACGACACTTTGATGACATGCGCGGCAGTAAACCGGCTCTTCTGGTTTTAGGGTGCAATGATTTTGATTCCGCATGGGCTCAATCCTTCAGGATAGGCCGGATGGCTTTGCTACCGCACTGCCGAGTTCTGGTTAGGCGGCCCGGCTGTGGATAACTGCGTCCGGCGCGGGCGGGTTATC
>NZ_DGRD01000053.1:0-313 GCF_002390965.1 Corynebacterium sp. UBA4397 | reverse complement strand
CTTGCAGGAGTATTTCGCACAACTTGGCCGGGGTGTTGACCTCGTTGCCGAGTGCTCGGGGCTGTCTGCCCCAGACCTTGAAAAGATGGGGGCCAGCACACAGGATGCCGCCGAGCTTTTAAGCCTGCACGCCATCTATTTTGGCTCCACGCCTTATACGGGCAAGCAGCGCTCGGCCGTTAATGCGGCCAGGCGCAACGGGCACACCTTGAGCACTCTGCGCCAGATCGAATCCTTTGCCCGCCGCGCCAAAGTGCAACTAGGCGCATGGAACCTACGCGTAGAGCTATGCGCCAGGCCCAGCGAGCAGGTT